>NZ_JBHWUO010000034.1:0-88823 GCF_042736975.1 Streptomyces sp. NPDC059989 | reverse complement strand
GGGCACCTCCTCGGGCGCCGAACGTGGCCAGGGGTCGGAGAGTGGCAGCCTTGTTGTGTTCGGCGCCCTGCGGGGGCGCCCCGCCACACACCCGGCCCCGCCGAAACCGGCGGGCGCGCCCCGGCACCCCGCGAAGCCCCCGCCAGGGGTCACGTTTCCGGGTGTTCCTCGGGGGCGAGGAAGCGGCCCATCGGGAGGACCTGGCGGCCCCAGGTGGAGGCCAGGATCTGGCCGGCGAGGAGGTACAGGGCGCCGAGCGCCGCCAGCAGCCCGCTCCAGCCGGTGATCCGGAGCCAGATCTCCGACCCGGTGAAACCGTTGATCGTCATGCCGACGAACACGACGAGGACGCAGCTGAAGGTGGACAGCAGCACCAGGTGGATCCGCCAGCTGCCGATCCACAGGACGAACACCACGAACACCCACGGGAGGGTGAACAGCCCGCTGACGTCCCCGCGCAGCGCGGGGTCGGTGGCCGGCAGCACCCACTGGAGCAGGCCGGCCTTCGCCATCCAGAACAGCCCGAAGCCGCCGAAGACGGTGGCGTGCCAGGTGTCGCCGCGCTGGGCCTGGAAGAGCCCGGCCAGCAGCTGGGCCAGCCCGCCGATGTAGAAGCCGACCAGCGGCAGCACCGAGTGGCCGAGCTTCTCGGGGAAGACCCCCGCGTCGATGCCGGTGGCGATGACGGTGACCACGATGAAGCCGGTGAGGCCGAGCGCGCCCAGCTGGGCCTGGGCGCTGGGCTCCATCCGCTTGACGGAGACGGCCTGTTCGGCCGGGCCCTGGCGGTTGCGGAAGAGGGGGGTGTTCACCGGGGGTCCGCGCCCTCGGCCGCCCCGGCGGCGAACCGCGGTACGGACGGTGCGTCATCGGGGAGCCCGCTGCCCACGGCGGCCCCCGGCAGGCCCCGGCGGAGCACCGCGCAGGCCAGCGTGACCGCCGAGCCCGCCACCGCCCAGGCGGCGAGCACCAGCATCGGTCCGGCCGCGCCGTTGCCCTTGAAGTACGCGATGGAGCGCGCGGCGTACGTACCGGCGCCCGGCGGCAGGGCCGGGCCGATGGCCTTCCAGAACGGCGGCAGCAGCGGGTACGGGTAGGCGCCGCCCGCGCTCGGGTTGCCGAAGACCACGACCAGCAGGATCGCCAGGCCGATGCCGACCACGCCCGCCAGCCCCTGGAAGGCCAGGGTGATCGCGCCGACCGCGAAGACGACCAGGGTGCCGAGCCCCCACAGGGCCGGAATGGAGCCGGGCAGGGCGTTCAGGACCGGGCCGGCGATCACCGCGCCGAGCAGTCCGGCGGCGAGGGAGTACACCAGCAGGGCGCCGAGCCGGATGATCGCGCGGTGGATGTTGGCGGGCCGGGCGCCGGCGCTGATCGCGAGGATCGCGGCGCACAGGTAGCCGCCCACGCACCAGCCGACGACCAGGTAGAAGGAGCTCAGGCCGCGCGCGTCGCCCGCGTCGGTCGGGGCCACGTCGGTGATGCGGAGGGTGCGCCCCTGGGCCTTCTCGGCCAGGCCGACGATCTCTTCCAGCGCCTGGGAGAGGGAGGCTCCGGCGCCGCTCGCGACCAGCAGCCGGTCGGTCGTGCCGGCCGGGTCGACGATCAGCGCGCCGTCCACGTCCCGGTTCCTGATCTGCTGGAGGGCCGCGGCCTCGTCCTTCGCCACGCGCGTGTCGAGCGGTTTGCCGGGCAGCGCGCCGAGCTGCTGCGCGGTCCGTTCGGCGACCGGCGCGAGGGGGGCGGCCACGGCGATCGGGATCTCGCTGGGTTTGGGGTGGTGGAAAGCCCCGATGTACGAGGTGACGAAGGCCAGCTGGAGGGCCAGCACCCCCAGGACCAGCAGGGCTGCCCGGGTGGTCACGGCGTCTTTGACCTCGGCGAGGAAGCCGGCGGACGGATGTGCGCCTGTGGTCCGGGCGGGCGGGGTGGGCCTGGTGGGCTCGGTCATGCCTCTCACGCTCGACGCGGTGGGGACGGGGCGCAGCAGGGGAGGGCCAAATGGATGATCGAACAAGTGTTTCGCACGAATATTCGAATTGCTCTATGGTGGAGACGGGGGAGGTGTTGTCACGAGCGAAGCAGGAGGCCGCGGGTGCCTGGTTTTACGCATCTGCACACCGTTTCGGGGTTCTCCATGCGCTACGGAGGCTCACACCCGGAACGACTGGCGGAACGTGCCGCCGATCGGGGCATGGACGCCCTCGCGCTGACCGACCGCGACACCCTGGCGGGCGCGGTGCGGTTCGCGAAGGCGGCCGCGAAGGCGGGGATCCGTCCGCTGTTCGGCGCCGATCTGGCGGTGTCGCCTCCGGCGGGGATGGCGGGGTCGGCCGGGTCGGGGGGCTCGGCCGGCCTCCGCTCGGGCGGGTCCGGTGCGGGCGGGGTCGGCTCCGGATCTGCCTCCGGCTCCGGCTCCGGCGAGGTCTCGTACCGGCGGCGCACCCCCGTCAAGGGCGGCGCCTTCATCGACGAGTCCGCCCCGCGGGCCGTCTTCCTGGCCCGGGACGGGGCCGCCGGGTGGGCCGAGCTCTGCCGGATGGTCACGGCCGCGCACGCGGGCACCGGGCCGGACGGGCCGGACGGGGCTGATGGGCCCGGCGGCTCCGCCCGGGTCGCGGGCGGGCAGCCGGTGGTCCCCTGGGAGGCCCTGCGCGGGGAGGGCGTCTTCGTGCTGCTCGGGCCCGGTTCCGAGGTGGGCCGGGCGCTCGCCGCGGGGCGTCCCGACCGGGCCGCCCGGCTGCTCGCGCCCTGGCGGGAGGTCTACGGGGACTCCCTCCGCCTGGAGGCCGTCCACCACGGCCGCACCGGCACCGGCCCCGGCTCGCTCCGGCTGGCCGCCCGTACCGTCGGCTTCGCCGCCGAGCAGGGCGTCCCGGCCGTGCTGACCAACGCCGTCCGCTACGCCGACCCCGGCCAGGGCCCGGTCGCCGACATCCTCGACGCGGCCCGCCGGCTGACCCCCGTCCGGCCGCCGTTCGACACCGGCGAGCGCTGGCTCAAGGACCCCGGCGCGATGGCCGAGACCGCCGACCGGATCGCCCGGGCCGCCGGCCTGCGCCCCGCCGACGCGCGGCGGCTGCTCGCGGAGACCCGGCACACCGCCGAGGCCTGCGCGGTGGACCCCGAGGACGACCTCGGCATGGGCTCCGTGCACTTCCCCGAGGCCCGGCTCGTCGGCGCGGCGCACCGCACCGCCCAGCGGGTCCTCGCCTCCCGCGCCACCGCGGGCATGGTGCTGCGCGGCTACGCCGACGACCCCGCGTACTGGGAGCGCATGCACCAAGAGCTCGACATCATCGCCTACCACGGCTACGCCTCGTACTTCCTGACGGTCGCCCAAGTCGTGGACGACGTACGGGAGATGGGCATCCGTGTGGCCGCCCGCGGCTCCGGCGCCGGCTCCCTCGTCAACCACCTGCTCGGCATCGCGCACGCCGACCCCGTCGCGCACGGCCTGCTGATGGAGCGCTTCCTGTCCAAGCGCCGCCGCGTCCTGCCCGACATCGACATCGACGTGGAGTCCGCCCGCCGGCTGGAGGTCTACCGGCGGATCATCGGCCGGTTCGGCGCCGAGCGCGTCGCCACCGTCTCCATGCCCGAGACCTACCGGGTCCGGCACGCCATCCGCGACGTCGGCGCCGCCCTGTCCATGGACCCGGCCGTCACCGACCGGCTCGCCAAGGCCTTCCCGCACATCCGGGCCCGCGACGCCCGCGCCGCGCTGGCGGAGTTGCCCGAACTGCGCGACGTACGCGGGGAGTCGTACGGGCGGCTGTGGGAGCTCGTCGAATCGCTCGACGCGCTGCCGCGCGGCATCGCCATGCACCCGTGCGGTGTCCTGCTCTCCGACGCCTCCCTGCTCGCCCGCACGCCCGTCGTCCCCACCAGCGGCGAGGGCTTCCCCATGTCCCAGTTCGACAAGGACGACGTGGAGGAGCTCGGGCTGCTCAAGCTCGACGTGCTGGGCGTACGGATGCAGTCCGCCATGGCCCACGCGGTCGCCGAGATCCGGCGCGGCACGGGGGAGGAGCTCGACCTGGACGACCCGGCGCAGGTGCCGCCGGGCGACCGGGCCACGTACGAGCTGATCCGCTCGGCCGAGACGCTGGGCTGCTTCCAGATCGAATCCCCGGGCCAGCGCGACCTGGTGGGGCGGCTCCAGCCGGCCACCTTCCACGACCTGGTCGTCGACATCTCCCTCTTCCGGCCCGGGCCGGTGGCCGCCGACATGGTGCGGCCGTTCATCGAGGCCCGGCACGGCCGGGCCCCGGTGCGCTTCCCGCATCCGGACCTGGCCGACGCGCTGCGCGAGACGTACGGGGTGGTGGTCTTCCACGAGCAGATCATCGAGATCGTGCACGTCATGACCGGCTGCGGGCAGGACGAGGCCGACCGCGTGCGGCGCGGGCTGTCCGACCCGGAGTCGCAGGGCCGGATCAGGGTGTGGTTCGCGGCGAAGGCGGGCGAACGGGGCTACTCGGCGGAGGTGATCGGCCGGACCTGGGAGATCGTGGAGGCCTTCGGCTCGTACGGTTTCTGCAAGGCGCACGCGGTGGCCTTCGCGGTGCCGACGTACCAATCGGCCTGGCTGAAGGCGCACCACCCCGCGGCCTTCTACGCCGGGCTGCTGACCCACGATCCCGGGATGTACCCGAAGCGGCTGCTGCTGGCGGACGCGCGGCGGCGGGGCGTCCCGGTGCTGCCGCTGGACGTGAACCGGTCGGCGGTCGCCCACCGCATCGAACTGGTGTCCGATCGCTCGGGTCCGGTCGGGGTGTGGGGACTGCGGCTGGGGCTGTCCGACGTCCACGGCATCAGCGGGGCCGAGGCGCTGCGGATCGAGTCCGGGCAGCCGTACGCCTCCCTGCGCGACTTCTGGGACCGGGCGCACCCGGGGCGTCCGGTGGCCGAACGGCTCGCGCAGGTCGGGGCGTTGGACTCCTTCGGCGCCAACCGGCGCGATCTGCTGCTGCACTTGACGGAACTGCACGGTGCGCACCGGGCGGCAGGGGCGCGCGGGGTACGCGGGCCCCAACTCCCCCTGGAAGGCGGCCGGTCCACGGCCTCCGTCGGGCTGCCGGACCTCTCCGAGACGGAACGGCTCAGCGCCGAGCTGGGCGTCCTCGGCATGGACGCCTCGCGGCACCTGATGGCGGACCACCACGCCTTCCTGGCCGAGCTGGGAGTGGTTCCCGCGCGGCGGCTGCGCGATGCCGGGCACGGGCAGACCGTGCTGGTCGCGGGGGCCAAGGCGGCCACCCAGACCCCGCCGATCCGGTCCGGGAAGCGGGTCATCTTCACGACGCTGGACGACGGCACGGGCCTGGTGGACCTGGCGTTCTTCGACGACAGCCACGAGCGGTGCGCACACACCGTCTTCCACTCCTTCCTGCTGCTGGTACGGGGTGTCGTGCAGCGGCGGGGGCCGCAGAGCCTGAGCGTGGTCGGGGCGGCTGCCTGGAACCTGGCGGAGCTGGTGGAACTGCGGGCGGCGGGCGGCCTGGACGCGGTCGCGGCCCGGCTGGCCGCCGAGCCGGTCGCCTCCGGTGTCGGTGGCGGCGGGGACGGCGCCCCCGAGGGCGGTGGCGCCGCCGACGGGGAGCCCGCGGCGAAGGGCTCCGGGCGCACGATCCGCATGTCCACGGGGTACGAGATGAACCCCTGGGCCGACCTCCAGCCGCCGGGTACCGGTCCCGCGACCGGGCGCAAGCTGTGGCACTCCAGTCCGGGGAGCGCGGGATGAACGCCACCGCCACGCGAGCCGTGATGTGCCTGCGGCTGCACCCCGCCGACGGGGGACCGCTCGGGGCCGAGGCCTACGCCGGGGTGCTCGCGCTGCTCGACGGGCTCACCCCGGCCGTGCAGGCGCTGCCGCCCGATGCGGCCCTCGCCGATGTCCGGGCCGCGCTGCGGTACTTCGGCTGCGACGCCCGCCGGCTGGCCGCCGTGGTCCGGGTCCGGTCCCTCGCCCTGTACGGCGTGGACTGCGCCGTCGGCGTGGCCGGCAACCCCATGCTGGCCAGGGCCGCGGCCCGCGAAGCCCGGCCCGGGGGGACCCTGGTGATCCCCGACGAGCCCGCCGCCGCCGTCGGGTTCCTGGCCGGCAAGCCCGTCACCGCCCTCGACGGGATCGGCCCCAAGGCCGCCCGCACCCTGTGCTCCTACGGCCTCGACTCCGTCGGCCGGGTCGCCGCCGCCCCGCCCGCCGCCCTGCGGCGGATCCTGGGCGCCCGGCTCGGCCGCGAGGTGCAGGAGCGCGCCCTCGGGATCGACCGGACCCCCGTCCGGCCGGGCGCGGCCGCCCGGGCCGTCGCCGCGGAGCGGGCTTTCGACCGGGACGAGCTGGATCCCGTACGGCACCGGCGGGCGCTGCTCTCGCTGACGGAGGAGCTCGGCGCGAAGCTTCGTACACAAGAACAGGGCGGGGGGCAGGTCTGCCGCGCCCTCTCGCTCACCGTCCGCTGCGCCGACCGCAGCACGCTCACGCGGACCCGCACGCTGGCCGAACCCACCGCGCATTCCGACGCGTTGACCGCCACGGCCTACGCCCTGTACGCGGGCCTGGGCCTGCAGCGGGCCCGGGTGCGCGCCCTGTCCCTGCGGGCCGAGGACCTGATCCCGGCCGAACGGGCCGCGCGGCAGCTGAGTTTCGACCCGCAGGACGAGAAGGCCCGGCGGCTGGAGGCCGTCACGGACCGCGTCCGCGCCCGCTTCGGGCCGCACGTCATCGCTCGCGGCACGCTCGCGGCGTAACCGACCGGCGAGCGACACGCGACATTTTTACCGACGCGTAACTTCCCAGTTTTGCTACCCGCCCGTAATTTGGCTGCCAGCAGCACCCCTTGTGATCCGGATCACGGGATGAAACCCCCACGCTCCATCCCCTTGAGTCGCAACCGCAAGGAGATCACACGATGCTGCCCTGGAGACGCCTGCTCCGCCCGCTGGCCGTCCTCACCCTCGCCGCCGCCGCGCTCGTCGCCCCCACCGGCGCCGCGCAGGCCGCGTCCGCCCCCAGCAGCGGCTGGAACAACTGGTCCTGCAAGCCGTCCGCCGCGCATCCGCGCCCCGTCGTGCTCGTGCACGGCACCTTCGGAAACTCCGTCGACAACTGGCTCGGCCTCGCGCCGTACCTCGTGCACCGCGGGTACTGCGTCTACTCGCTCGACTACGGGCAACTGCCGGGCGTGCCCTTCTTCAACGGGCTCGGCCCCATCGACAAGTCCGCCGGCCAGCTCGACGTCTTCGTCGACAAGGTGCTCGCCGCCACCGGCTCCGCCAAGACCGACATCATCGGGCACTCGCAGGGCGGCATGATGCCGCGCTACTACCTGAAGTTCCTCGGCGGCGCCGCCAAGGTCAACGCCCTGGTCGGGCTCGCCCCCGACAACCACGGCACCACCCTGCTCGGATTCACCAAGCTGCTCCCGTACTTCCCCGGCGCCGAGGACCTGATCAGCACCGCGACCCCGGGCCTCGCCGACCAGATCGCCGGATCTGCCTTCCAGCAGAAGCTGAACGCGGGCGGGGACACCGTGCCCGGGGTCAAGTACACGGTGATCGCGACCAAGTACGACGAGGTGGTGACCCCGTACCGGAGCGCCTTCCTGGAGGGGCCGAACGTACGGAACGTCGTGCTCCAGGACCTGTGCGTCCTGGACCTCTCGGAGCACGTGGCCATCGGGCTCACCGACCGGATCGCCTGGCACGAGGCGCTGAACGCCCTCGACCCGGCACACGCCGAACGGACCACGTGCGCCTCGGTCTTCGACTGAGGCGCACGCGGTGACGTGACCTAGCGGCCGTGCCGGCTTGTCGTCGCAGCCCGGCGGCGGGCCAGCCCGAACAGCACGGCCGCGCCGAGGGCCAGGACGCCGGCCCCGGCGATCGCGATCACCGGGGTGGCGCTGCTGCCGCCCGTCTCGGCGAGGTTGGGGTTCTGCGCGGACTGCGCGGACTGCGACGGGACCGGGGCGGCGGCGGCCTTTCCGTTCGTCTTGGGATCGTTGTCGCCGTGGCCGTTGTGCTCCACGGTGGACTTGTCGGCGCCGTCGGCGATCTGCTGGTCCGTCGGGGCCTGGGGCTGCGGGGCGACGGGCTGGTCGGCGGACGGCTTGGCGCTCGGCTTCGCGCTGGGCTTGGTGCTCGGGGCGGTGCCCGTGCCGCCGTTGCCCCCGCTATTGCCCCCGCCGTTGCCCCCGCCGTTGCCCCCGTTGTCCTTGCCGAAGACCACGTCCGAGCAGGTGTAGAAGGCCTCCGGGCTGTCCGAGCGCTGCCAGATGCTGTAGATGAGGTGGCGGCCGGACTTGTTCGGGACGGTGCCGGAGAAGACGTAGTCGCCGTTCTGCATGCCCGGGTCGGTGACCTTCGCGAAGGGCGCCGGCTCCAGGTCGGACCACTTCAGCGGCTTCGCCGGGTCGTAGCCGTCCTTCGTCACGTACAGCTCGAAGGAACCCTTGTGGGGAGCGGTCCCCTTGTAGCGGAAGGTGTGCGCGCCCGCCGTCATCGGGCTGGCCGGCCAGTCGGCGCGCGCCAGGTCCAGTCCCTGGTACTTGTCGTTGCCGGCGGAGCAGAGCTGGCCGTTCGGGATCAACGCGCGGTGGTTCCCGGCCGCGTTGGCGATGTTCACCGCGTTCCAGTCGTAGAACGCCTGCGCCCCGCTCGCCGCGACGGCGGCCTTGCACGCCGCCGACTTCGGCGACTCCGGGCCCTCCGCGTAGCACGCCGCCACCCGGCTGACCGGGTCCGTCATCGATCCGTGGGCCACCGCGGGCGCGGCGGCGTACGCGGCCACCGCGAGGGGGGCGAGGCCGGCGGAGGCGATACGGGTCAGCGTCACGGTGCGGCGGCGTGCGGGCATGGAGGATCTCCTTCGGGCGCAAGACAGGTGTGCGCCAGCGGTCGGGGCGGTGCGGCGCCGCCCCCCGGCGGCGCCGTTCCCGGCCCTCCGCTGGCCCCGCCAAGCTAACGGCCCGAACCCGGTGTTTCGCCTGGTTCGGGCCCCGGAAGCTGATCCTTAGGGTCCGCTTAAGGAAGGGGTAAGTGGGAGCTCAGGAAGCGGGCCTGCAAAGCCCGTCCGCCCCAACGGTCCTGGCTCCCCAGCGTCCATGTCAGTCCAGGCAGATCCGGCGTACTCGGAGGGCCGTCGCTCAGCGCGCTCCCAGGCCGCCGTCGGAGGCCGACACGACTCCGGACTCGTACGCCGCGATCACCAGCTGGGCGCGGTCACGGGCGGCCAGTTTGGTCAGGAGGCGGCCGATGTGGGTCTTCACCGTGCCCATGCTCAGGTGCAGACGCACCGTGATCTCGTCGTTCGACAGGCCCCGCGCGATCAGCTCCAGCACCTCGCGCTCCCGCTCCGTCACCCCCGTCAGCGGGGCCGGGCCCCGGCCGGAGCCCGGGTCGGGGCGGCGGGTGAAGTCCTCGATCAGGCGGCGGGTCACCGACGGAGCCAGCAGGGAGTCGCCCGCGGCGACGACCCGGATCGCGGCCAGCACCTCGGCCGGCGGGGCGTCCTTGAGGAGGAAGCCCGCCGCACCGGCCCGCAGGGCCGCGTAGACGTACTCGTCGAGGTCGAACGTGGTCAGGATCAGCACCCGTACGCCGGCGGTCTCGGGGGAGCCGCAGATCTGTCGGGTTGCCTCGATGCCGTCCATGACCGGCATCCGGACGTCCATCAGGACGACGTCCGGACGGTGCAGGCGAGCGAGCTCGACAGCCTCTGCCCCGTCGCCCGCTTCTCCGACGGCGGTGAGGCCGGGTTCGTTCTCGACGAGGATCCGGAAGGAGCCGCGCAGCAGCACCTGGTCGTCGACGACGAGCACCCGCGTCGGGTCCGTCATGCAGTCCTCCCCACGCCGTCCCGCGGCAGGCGGGCGGAGACCGCGAAGCCGCCCTCGGGGCGCGGGCCCGCGCTGAACGCCCCGCCGTACATCATCGCCCGCTCCCGCATGCCGACCAGGCCGTGGCCTCCTGGCCGTTCGCGGGCGGGGCCTCGTACGCCGTCGTCCGTGACATCGATCCGCACCTCGTTCAGGTCGGCCTCGACCGTCACCCGGCAGCGTGCGGGGGCCGCGTGCCTCACCGCGTTGGTGAGGGACTCCTGGACGATCCGGTGAACGGCCAGGGCGATTCCTGCGGGCAGGCCGCCGTCCGGCACCCGGACGCTCAAGTCGACGTCCACGCCCGCCTGTCGTGCCTGATCAGCCAACCGGCCCAGTTCGTCGAGGCCGGGCGCCGGGCCCAGCGGGGCGGCAACCGTGTCGGTGCGGAGCACGCCCAGGGTGCGACGCATCTCGGTCATGGCGGCGCGGCTGGTCCGTTCGATGACGCGCAGCGCGTCCACGGCCTCCTCCGGGCGGCGCTGGGCCACATGCCCGGCGACTCCCGCCTTCACCGCGATCAGGCTGAGGCTGTGCGACACGATGTCGTGCAACTCCCGCGCGATCCGCAGCCGTTCTTCGGCAATGGCGCGTTCGGTGCGGCGGGTGGCGCGGTCAGCCTCCCGGGCCCGGCGGGCGCGCACGACGAAGCCCGCCGCCCAGCCGCCGCCGAGGACCAGCCAGACGATGGCAGCGACGCCGGCCGCCCCGCTCCAGGTCTCGGCCGGGGTGACCACGGCCTCCCCGGTGAGCACTGCGGCCGCCGCGAGGGTGAGTGAGGCGGCGAGCACCGGTACCGAGCGCCGCGGGGGCCCGGTGAGGGCGACCGCGTAGAGGGTGAGGCCGACCCCGGTCCACGGCTCGCGGGTGATGTCCAGGAGGGTGGCGATGACGGCTCCGGCGAGGGCCGTCGCTGCGGCCGGTACGGGCCACAGCCGGCGGACCGCGACCGGGAGGCCGACCGCCGCGGCCACGAGCACGCCCGCCCACACCGGTCCGGTGTAGGCGGGCTGGGTCCCGCCGCCCGACATCCGGGTGAAACCGACGTACACGGCGGCGATCAGCAGCGCGGCCGCCAGGTCGAGCGTGAGCAGTTGGCTGTCGTGCAGCCGCCGGGAGGCACGCATGATCCGACCGTACATCGTCAACCGGCCTGACCGATCAAGGTCATGAGGATCAGCGTGGCTGTGATCACCAGGGTCCAGCGCAGGGCCGTGGCCCGTCCGGGCGCCGGGCCGTCACGCAGCACGCTGATGCCGAGTGGGACGAGGGCGAGGCCGAGGCCCGCGACGGCCACGACCGACAGCGGAGTGGTGCCCTTGAGCACACCGAGCGGCAGTGCGGCGGTCGCCGCCAGGGCGAGTGCCCGGACCGGACCCAGCACGCGCGCCCGCCGGGCTCCGACGGCGAGGAGCAGCCAACCTCCCATGATCGCGAGGTTGAGGGCGCTGAAGATGTGGAAGGCGCCGTAGGTCTCACCGACGAACCGGGCGGCGGCCTCCGCGCCCTGCCGGTCGGCGAGCTGGAAGGCGAGGTGGTCCACACCGGCGTGGAACGTCCGGGCGAAGAGCCCGAGGACGGCGAAGACCCCGCCCCACAGGGCCAGTCCGGGGCTGCGACGGCCGATGCGGGAGGCGAGTGCGGCCAGGGCGGGCCAGAGCAGGACGGTTCCGGCGGCGAAGGCACCGTAGGAAGCCGCGATCAGGCCGGGGTGCTCGACGCGGGCGGCGAGCTGCTCCGGGAAGAAGAAGTGAAAGGGCAGCCGCAGCAGGACTCCGGCTCCCAGCAGCACGGGCGCTGCCACCAGCGAGACCCCGCCGACCCACCGCCCGGGGAAGGGCGCGTCACCGCCCCAGGCCACGGGCAGCAGCCGGGCCATGGCCGGGGTGGCGGTGTCGTGTACGAGGGGTGTGCTCCGTGTCGTCGTCATGCCGTGAACGATCCCGCCCGGACGGGCCCTTCCGCGTCGGAGCACGGTCCGCTCCCCGCGTCGGCCCCAGGTCCGACCCTCCCGCTCCCCGCAGCTCCGGGATCGGACCGTGGTCTGACAGTCGGGCCATGCGAAAGCCCCAGGTCGCTGACCTGGGGCTTCGCTATGGAGCCCTGTCATCCGGCTCCTGAACTCGAAAATCAGGCGGCAGAGGCAGCGCCGGGACTCGCCCTGGCACCCGCCGCTGCCCGCTGTTCTCCGCCTTACGTGGCACGTGTCCGGCACACGCACGGTTGGCGGCGGCTGAGCGCTGTCAGTGTCGGGCGTTAGCCAAGCGCTTCTGTGCCCGCCATGGCATGTTGTGCGGCATGAACGACGCGATAGACCCACGCAACCCGGCGGGCATCCGGGTGGGGGACATCTACGAGGACTGTTTCTTCCACCCGGTTCTCTGCACGGAGATCGACGATGACGGCTGGGTAGTGCTCAGCGGCATCTCGCTCATCGACGGCAGCTTCCCGCGCTCGTGCGACGCCCAGCACTGCCGGCCAATCCGCATTCCGGTCGAAGAGGTCATGACCATCAAGCGGGACCTGGAGGGCTACGCCCGCCGGCGGAAGGCCGAGCTGGACGCAGCCGACGGCATCTGATCCGTAGCTCTGGCCAGACCGGTCAGTGAGGTGCTGCCCGTCAGGCGCGGTTGCTGTGGTTGCGGCACGCCGCTGCCGTACAGCCGGGGTCCGGTGGGGACCCGTCGCTGCTCCACCGGGCACGTGGGGGACACGCCTAGATCGAGTCGTCACGCTCCAGAATGAGGCCGGCCGATCCGTCCTCAAGGTCTACGCCCGCGTCGAGATGCAAGTGGTACCCGTCCCTCAGGCCCGGTTCGGCAAGGGCCAGGAGTCGCTCCGCGAGCAGGCGAAGGCCTTCGGCGTTGGCCGCTATCGAAGTCTCGCCCGCTGAGCTCTGAACCGTGATCCGGGGTTCATTCATGGCCTCACGCTATCTGGGTCCCCTGGCTGCCCGCACACGGCTTCGGAGGCCCCATGCGTCTCACGAGTTTCACCGGGTCAGGGGCCTAGGGGTAGCGTCCGCCGCCCCGCCACCCTCCCACGGCCCCACCGCGGCCCGGAGGGTCCTCGTGATGGGGGTCCGTTTGAGGAAGGGCTGGGCGGGCCGACGGGAAGGGCCGTCGCTAGCCGAGGAGGGCTGCCAGGCCGGCCGGGGTGCGGGCCTGGTCGTCCAGGGCGTCGAGGGCTCGGATGGCCTGGGCGGCCGCCTCGGGGTCGCTGGTGGCGAGGCCGCTCGCCGCGAACTCGTCCTCGTCCAGGCGCAGGACGGAGGACCCGTCCGCCGAGACCCACAGGTCGAGGTCCAGGTCCTCGATCAGGATCTCCCCGCTCTGCACCAGGGCAGGGCGCGTGACGTCGCAGTACCAGCCCTTGAGGACCCCCTCGCCGGTCCACACCTCCTTGACCGCGTACCAGCGCGTGCGCCAGAAGTGCTCGACGAACACGTCGCCCGGCTCGAAGCGCACGAAGCCGAAGTCCCGTACGCCCTCGGCCGCCCAGGGGGCGCGGACGGAGATGCGGTCGCCGTCGTCGGCGACCTGGGCCGCCGGGTAGCGGATCTTGAGCTTTCCGGCCTTGGTGAGGACCACGGTCAGCTGCTGCTCGGTCACACTGCCTCCAGTCTCTTCGCGAAGCGCGTCTCGGTGGCGCAGATCTCGTATCCGAACCACTTGTTGATGGCGAGCATCGGGTCATTGCCGGCGTCGTTGCCGGTGAACGCGTCGGTGTACCCGGCCGCGCGGGCCCGGTGCAGCGAAATGATCTTGGCGAGCTTAGCCAGGCCGCGGCCGCGGAAGGCCCGCAGGGTGCCGGTCATGGCCGAGGCGTAGCGGGTGGCGCCGTCGGTCTGGGCGGCGGTGAAGGAGGCCACCACGCCGTCGACGAGGACGACGGTGGTCAGCTCCTTGTCGAGGGTCGGGTTGTTCCAGATCTCCGCGAGCCAGCCCTCGTAGTCGTCCAACTCGATCCCCACGTCGCCCGGTTCGTCGGAGGTCGCCTCCGCGTCGGCCTCGAAGAGCGGACGCGGGTCGGCGGCGAAGGCGGAGGCGGGGCGCACCTCGATCCCGGGCGGGAGGGCCTCCGGGAGCGGGGGCAGGGCGGCGGCCGCCAGGTCCAGGCGCAGGAAGTGCGCGGAGCGGCTGGGGCGGTAGCCGTGCCGCTCGGCGAAGCGGCGGTGGGCGGGCTGGTCGAGGACCCAGGCGTACGTGTCCACCGCGCCGTGGGCGGCGAGGTGCTCCTCGGCCGCGCGGAGCAGAGAGCTGCCGGCGCCGAAGCCGCGGTGGGCGGGGTCCACGTACGCGTTGACGTACGAGTGCCCGGGCTCGGGGCTGTCGTGGGCGATGCCGACCTGGGCGGTGCCGATGACGCGTCCCGCGTCGTTCTCGGCGACGAGGAGGCGGTAGTGCCGGGCGGGGTGGGCGGAGGAGAGTTCGAAGGCCACGCCCTCAGCCGTGGTGATCATGAAGGGCAGGGCCGAGCGGCGGACCCGTACGACGGCCTCCGCGTCGCTTGCCCGGCCGGGCCCGCCCGGGCGGAGATCACGGATCGAAACGGTCATGCGGCCGACGCTACGGGCGCACGCGCGTCCGGCGCCTCCCAATTAACCGGCGATGGGGGACAATCACCCGCGTGACCTCGACGAACCTGAAGATCACCATCAGCGGGGCGAGCGGCTCGGCCGCCCCGTACGAACAGCTGCGCGCGCAGATCTCGGACCGGGCCCGGTCGGGCCGGCTGCCGGCGGGCTTCAAACTGCCGACGGTGCGGGGGCTGGCGGAAGAGCTGGGGCTGGCCGCCAACACGGTCGCGAAGGCGTACCGGGCGCTCGAGGCGGACGGGGTGATCGAGACGCGGGGGCGGAACGGGACGTTCGTCGCGGCGGCGGGGGAGGGGGCGTCCCGCGAGGCCGCGGCGGCTGCGCAGGCGTTTGCGGAGCGGGTCCATCGGCTGGGGCTGACGGAGTCCGAGGCCGTGGCCGCCGCCACCGACGCCCTCCGGGCCCGGTACGCCGCCAGGTAATCCCGCCCCCCTGCTCCTGGGGCTCCGCCCCAGACCCCGCGCCTCAATCGCCGGCGGGGCTGGATGTGCCCCGCCAGAGTGGGCGGGTGCGGCTTCAGGATCGGGGCTCCGCCCCGCGCCCCGCGCCTCAAACGCCGGCGGGGCTGGATGTGCCGCTGCGTGGCACGCCGAGCATCCTGCGCGATGTGGCGCCTTGGCCGGAGCCAAACCCAGCCTCGCCTGGGGGCCCCTCCCAGCGGTAGCTGGGGGAGTTTGAGGCGCGGGGTCCGGGGCGGAGCCCCGGGGGCCCGGCGCAGCCGCGGCTTCGGCCACCCCCCGCCCGGCCCGGCAGCTAGAGGTAGAGGCCCGCCTCCGACGTGTGCGGCTGCGGCGGGAGGACCGCCGCCGGGCCCGTGCCCCTGCGTAGGGCGAACAGTTCCGCCAGGCTCGCGCCCTCGCGGGAGACGCCCTCGTCCGAGCCCAGCCAGTCCACCGCCTCCCGGTGGGTCAGCCGGCCGACCTCGATGCGGGCCAGGCAGCGCCCCGGGCGGACCACCGCCGGGTGGAGGCGTTCCAGGTCTTCGTTGGTGGTGACCCCGACCAACACGTTCCGTCCCTGGCCCAGCAGACCGTCCGTCAGGTTCAGCAGACGCGAGAGCGCCTGGCCCGCCGTATGGCGCGCCTCACCGCGGATCAGCTCGTCGCAGTCCTCCAGCAGCAACAGCCGCCAGCGGCCCTTCGCCGTGCCCTCCTCCTCGCCGATCGCGATGTCCATCAGGTAGCCCACGTCGTTGAACAGCCGTTCCGGGTCCAGGACGCAGTCCACCTGGCACCAGTCCCGCCACGACCGCGCCAGCGTCCGCAGCGCGGAGGTCTTGCCCGTTCCCGGCGGCCCGTGCAGCAGGAGCAGCCGCCCCGCGATGTCGTCCGGGGTCACCTTCATCAGCCGGTCCATCGCCCCGGCCACCGGCGCCGTGTAGTTGGGCCGCACCTCGTCCCAGGTCCCGGCCGCGATCTGGCGGGTCGTCCGGTACGGGCCGCGCCGCGGCGAGACGTACCAGAAGCCCATCGTGACGTTCTCCGGCTGCGGTTCGGGCTCGTCCTGCACCCCCTCCGTGGCCGCGCCGAGCACCTTCTCCGCGAGCTCGTCGCTGATCGCGGTCACCGTGACGTCCGCGCCCCGGCTCCAGCGGGAGACGAGCATGGTCCACCCCTCGCCCTCGGCGAGGGTGGCGCTGCGGTCGCTGTCGCGCGCCGAGCGCAACACCGTGGCCTCGGGCGGCAGAAGGCTGACCCCCGCCTTGACCCGGTCGATGGACACACTGTGCGAGTACGGCTGCTCGCCGGACGCGAACCGGCCGAGGAACAGCGCGTCGACTACATCCGACGGCGAGTCGCTGTCGTCGACGTTGAGCCGGATCGGCAGCGCGTCATGCGGGTTGGCTGGCATGGCGCCCATGATCCGGCACGCGGTGCCCTCGTGCACCCGTGTTTCGCCGGATCGGGTGCCAGGGTTCCCTCTTCGGTTCCCTCTTCAAACCCGTCGCGAGTGAAGATTCCGGCCGCAACTCTGCCCCGAATATTCTTGGCATGGACACTTCCAGCCAGGCTCGGCTCCTTGTACCACGGACTCAGGAGTAACTCCGGAGTAACCCCCACAAGGAGCCGCACCCCCATGAGCATGAGACTGTCGCGCTTCGCTGCCCTCACCTCCTCCGTCTTACTCGCCGCCGGCGCCGCCCTGTTCGGCGGCGCGGGCCAGGCGGCCGCCGCCCAGGCCGACTTCGGCTACGTCGCCCTCGGCGACTCGTACTCCTCCGGCGTCGGCGCCGGCGGCTACGACAGCGGGAGCGGCGACTGCAAGCGCACCACCCGGGCCTACCCCGCCCTGTGGGCCGCGGCCCACGCCCCGCAGACCTTCGCCTTCACCGCCTGCTCGGGCGCCCGTACGAACGACGTCCTCGCCAACCAGCTCGCCCCGCTGAACACCGGCACCGACCTCGTCTCGATCACCATCGGCGGCAACGACGCGGGATTCTCCGACGTCATGACGACCTGTGTGCTCCAGTCCGAGTCCACCTGCATCAACCGCGTCAACCAGGCCAAGGCGTACGTCGACTCCACCCTCCCCGGCCGGCTCGACCAGGTGTACAGCGCCATCGACAGCCGCTCGCCCAACGCCCACGTCGTCGTCCTCGGCTATCCCCGCTTCTACAAGCTGAACGGCACCTGCACCACCGGCCTCAGCGAGGGCGAGCGCGCCGCCATCAACGGCGCCGCCGACTACCTCAACGCCGCCATCGCCAAACGCGCCGCCGACCACGGCTTCACCTTCGCCTCGGTCGCCGGAGCCTTCACGGGCCACGAGATATGCTCCGGCGCCGCGTGGCTGCACAGCGTCAACTGGCTCAACATCGGGGAGTCCTACCACCCGACCGCGGCCGGACAGTCCGGCGGCTACCTGCCCGTCTTCACCAACGCGGCCTGATCGGGCCCCGCCGTCGGCGGGGTCGGTGACGCGCTCGTGCCAGGGGAGGAGGCTCCGCCCGTCGGGGTCTCCTTCCCGCACGTCACGGAGGTCGCCACCCACTCGGTGGTCACCTCCGCCGGCGCCCGCACCTCCAGCCGGACCGCGTCCTCGAAGGCCGCGCCCGGCACGTGCGTGAGCTCGGTGTGCTCCAGCCGCCGGCTCCTGGGCCCGGCCGCCTCGTACGTGACGGACTGCCAGCCGGGGCCCGAGGTCTTCCCGCTCCGGGTGGCCCAGCGGTACTCCAGGACGGCCGGGACCCGCTCCACCTCGACGGTGGCGGTGAAGGCGGGAGCCCGCTCCGAGGGCGGCGGGCAACTGCCGGTGTAGGAGGTCCGCACTGCGTCGACGTACACCGAAACGTGCTGCCCGGGAGTGGCCGAAGCCGAGGCCGAGGCGGACACCGAAGCCGATGGGGACGGGCGGGCGGAAGGGGCCGTGGTCACGGACTGCGCGGTGGTCGCCGCACCGCTCGGACCGCCGCTGTCGCCCCCGCTGCCCGCGCCCTCACGGTCCTTCAGCAGCAGCCACCCCAGCGCGACCAGCGCCAGCAGCAGCACCACGATCCCGGCGGTCAGCACCAGCCCGGCCCTGCCGCCCTGGCGCGGCGCCGGCGGCGGGACCGGTGCCGGCACCGGCGGCGCGGGCTCCCCGTACGGCGCCCCCGTCCCGCCGTGCCGGTGCCCGGGCTCGTTCCGGTGCTCGTGCCGGTGTTCCCGCGCGGTGGCCGTCGGCGAGTCCGGCCCCGACGCCGCCCCGCCGAGGGCCCGTACGATGCCGCCCGCGCCCACCACCCGCAGCATCCGGGCCGTCTCCGCCGCGGACAGCCGCTCGGCCGGATCCTTCCGCAGCAGCCCCTCCAGTACGGGCTCCAGCGGCCCGGCGCGCCGCGGCGCGGGCGGTTCCCCGTCCACCACGGCCCGCAGCGTGTCCAGCGGGGTCTCCTGCCGGAACGGCGAGACCCCCTCGACGGCCGCGTACAGCATGACGCCGAGCGACCACAGGTCCGACTCGGGTCCCGGCTCGCGCCCCAATGCCCGCTCCGGCGCGAGGAATTCGGGAGAGCCGACCACCTCGCCCGTCATGGTGATCGCCGAGGACCCCTCCAGGCTCGCGATCCCGAAATCGCTCAGCACCACCCGGCCGTCATTGGCGATCAGCACGTTCGCGGGTTTGACGTCGCGGTGCAGCACCCCCGAGTCGTGCGCGGAGCGCAGCGCGGCCAGCACCTGCTCGCCCATGTGGGCGGCCCGCTGCGGGGTCAGCGGACCCTCGGCCTCCAGTACGTCGGCCAGCGAGAGCCCGCGGACCAGCTCCATCACGATCCAGGGCCGCCCGCCCTCGGAGGCCACGTCGTAGACCGTGACGACCCCGCGGTGCGAGACCCGGGCCGCCGCCCAGGCCTCCCGCTCCAGCCGCCGGTACATCCGCTGGAGTTCAGCGGGCTCCAGGCCGGCCGGCGCCCGCACCTCCTTGACGGCGACCTCGCGCGCCAGCACCTCGTCCCGGGCCCGCCAGACGATGCCCATGCCGCCGCGGCCGAGGGGTTCCAGCAGCCGGTACCGGCCCGAGATGACACGATCGGGGCTCGATTCGCCGCCGGCACCCGTCACATTCCCACTCATGCGAGCCCCCCACGTGTGTGCGCATGCGCCCATATGTCACCAAGTGATCACTCCAAGTTAGCGCAGAGCGCGATAAGTGGCCCCTCTCGTGACGCGACTCGCACCAAGACCCCCAACTGCGCCGCTTCTGTGCGGAGAGTGACGGTCGACTCCGCTGAGTAATCGTCAACTCCCCGTCGCCACAGGGGTAATTCACACCACCGGGATACCCGAGCGCGCCGCAAGGGCGATAGGGTTAACCTGCCCGGGCCGGGTGCCCTCGTACGGGTGGGGAGAGATCATGGAACAGATAGCAATGCGCAGCAGGCCGCCTCGCGTGCCTGCCATCACCTGCGGAAGCGGTGCGACCAGCTCGCGCCTCGACCGTCACCTCGCCGTGCTGGGCGGTCCCGCCGTCCCGCACCGTGAGACCGCCGAGGCGACCCTGCTGATGCGAGAGCTCACCTCCCGCGACCACACGCACCGCCTGCGGAGCCGGAGCGCGCGCGTTTCGCTCTTCGCGCCGCTGCGCCGCCTGCGTCGCACGCTCTTCGGCAGCCGCCGCTCGTAACCGTCCCCGTACCGAGGCCTTCCGGCCCCGGTCCCGATCCCAGCCCCGGCCCCTACGCGATCACACCGTCCCGGCGAAGCTCCGAGATCTGCGTTCCCGTCATCCCCAGGGCGCGCAGCAGGGGTTCGGTGTGCTCGCCCAGCGCGGGCACCGCACCCATGTGCGGTGCCGCGCTGCCCGGCAGTCCGATCGGCGGCAGCAGGGCCCGCAGCGGCCCGGCCGGCGATCCCACCTCCCGCCAGCGGTTCCGGGCAGCCAGTTGCGGATGCGCGGCCAGCTGGGCCACCGAGTTCAGCCGCGCGCAGGCGATGCCCGCCGCCTCCAGCCGCCCGATCGCCTCGTCCGCGCCCAGCCGGCCCAGCGCCTCCGCCACCACCGCGTCGGTCTTCTCCCGGTTGCCGGTGCGCGCCGCGTTCGTCGCGTACGCCGGGTCCTCCGCCAACTCGGGCCGCTCCAGCACCTGTTGGGCCAGCCGCCGCCACTCCCGGTCGTTCTGCACCGACAGCAGCACCTGGTCGCCGTCGGCCGTCGGGTAGGCGTCGTAGGGCGCGATCA
This sequence comes from Streptomyces sp. NPDC059989, assembly GCF_042736975.1. Lineage (NCBI taxonomy): Bacteria > Bacillati > Actinomycetota > Actinomycetes > Kitasatosporales > Streptomycetaceae > Streptomyces > Streptomyces sp. NPDC059989. Next base: position 68,681 of record NZ_JBHWUO010000034.1, on the reverse strand, counting down.
CCGCGTGCGCGAGGCCGGTGCGCACGGGCTGCTCCCCGCCGTGCATCGTGTGGTGCAGCGGATGCCCCATCCACTCGGCGAGCGCGTCCAGCATGGACACCTCCACCCTGCCCCCGCGCCCGGTGACCCCGCGGCGCAGCAGGGCGGCGAGCACCCCCGAGAAGGCGTACATGGCCGCCGCGATGTCCGCCGCCGGAATCCCCGCCTTGACGGGCTGCTCCGGGGTCCCGGTCACCGAGACCAGCCCCGCCTCGCACTGCACGAGCATGTCGTAGGCGCGCTTGTGGGCGTACGGGCCCTCCGCGCCGTAGCCGGAGACGTCCACCGCGACCAGCCGCGGGTAACGCGCGCACAGCGCGGCCGAGTCGAGCCCGAGCCGGGCGGCGGCCCCCTGCGCGAGGTTCTGGACGAAGACGTCGGCACCGTCGAGCAGGCCGTGCAGGACCTCCCGGCCGCGCGGGTCCTTCAGGTCGAGCGCGATCGACTCCTTGCCGCGGTTGGCCCACACGAAGTGCGAGGCGAGGCCCCGCGCGGTGGTGTCGTAGGCGCGCGCGAAGTCGCCGCCGTCGGGGCGCTCGACCTTGACCACCCGGGCGCCGAGGTCGGCGAGCTGGCGGGTGGCGAAGGGGGCCGAGACGGCCTGTTCGACGGCGACGACGGTGATACCGGCGAGGGGGAGCGGTTCGGTAGCCATGGACCCCTGCCTACCGGTTCGGACCGTGATCTGTCACCCGTGCGGGGTGAAGAGATCCGCTCAGCCCAGGCCCCGCGCGAACCTGCGCGTGGCGAGCGGCATGAACACGGCGAGGAGGACCAGCGACCACAGCAGCGCCCCGGCGACCGGGTGCGCGGCGGGCCAGGCGGCTCCCGCCGCGGCCTCGGCACCCGCGTTCCCGCACAGCTCGCGGACGGCGGTGGCCACCGCGCTGATCGGGTTCCACTCCGCGACCGTACGCAGCCACCCGGGCATGCCGGCGGTCGGCAGGTACGCGCTGGACAGCAGCGGCAGGACGAAGGTGGCGCTGCCGAGCTGGCCCGCCGCCTCCTCGCTCTTGCTCAGCAGCCCGAGGTACGTGCCCACCCACGCGGTGGCGAAGCGGAACAGCAGCAGCACCCCGAGCGCCCCCAGCGCGCCCGGCAGGCCGTTCTCGATCCGCCAGCCCATCGCCAGCCCCACCAGCATCAGCGGAACCATGGAGAGCGCGGTGGTGAGCAGGTCGGCCGCGGTCTGCCCGAGCGGCACGGCGCTGCGGCTCATCGGCAGGGTCCGGAAGCGGTCCATCACCCCGCGGTGGGCGTCCTGCGCGGCCGTGAACATGCCGGTCATCAGGCCGTTCGCGGCGGTGGCGGCGAGCAGCCCGGGGACCAGGAACTCGCGGTACTCGGCCCCCGGCATCGCGAGCGCGCTGCCGAAGACGTAGCCGAAGAACAGCAGCATCGTGATCGGCATGGTCTGCGTGAGGATCAGCAGCGCCGGGGCGTGCCGGGCCTTCTGGAGCTGGCGGGTGAAGACGGCTCCGCCGTCGGACAGCAGGGTGCTCATGCCGCGTGCTCCTTCTCGGCGGGGGCCGTGGGGATCCGGGTGAGGCGCAGGAACACCTCGTCGAGGGTGGGCGGGCGCAGGCTCGCGTCGGTGACCGGCACGCCGGCGCCGTCGAGCTCGCGGATGATCCGGGGCAGGGTGAGACCGGTGTCGAGCACGGTGACGCCGACCGTGAGGCGCTCCTCGTCGAGCACCGGCCGGCCGCCGGTGAGCTGGTCCAGTACGACGGCGGCGCCGGAGAGGGCCTCGCGCGCGGCGACGGCGACCTCGGCGTAGGCGCCGATCCGGGCCTTCAGCTCGGCCGGGGTGCCGGTGGCGGCGGCCAGGCCGCGGTCGACGACCACGATGTCGTCGGCGAGCCGGTCGGCCTCCTCCAGGTACTGGGTGGTCAGCAGCACCGTGGTGCCTTCGTCGGCGAGTTCCCGTACCGCCGTCCAGATCTGTTCGCGGGCCGCCGGATCGAGGCCGGTGGTGGGCTCGTCGAGGAAGAGCACGCGGGGCCGGGTGATCAGCCCGGCGGCCAGGTCCAGGCGCCGCTTCATCCCGCCCGACCAGGTGGAGGCCACCCGGTCGGCGGCCTCGCCGAGTTCGAAGCGCTCCAGCAGCTCGTCGGCGCGGGCCCGGCCCGCGGAGCCGCGCAGTCCGGCGAGGCGCGCGAAGAGGCGGAGGTTCTCACGGCCGGTCAGGTCCCCGTCGACGGAGGCGTACTGGCCGGTGACCCCGATGGCGCGGCGCACGGCCGCGGGGTCGCGGGTGACGTCGTGGCCGGCGACGAGGGCGCGGCCGGCGGTGGGTGCGGTGAGGGTGGTGAGGATGCGGACGGCGGTGGTCTTGCCCGCGCCGTTGGGGCCGAGGAGACCGCAGACCGTGCCCTCGGGCACGGCGAGGTCGAGGCCGCGCAGGGCGTGGACCTCCCCGTAGTTCTTCTCCAAACCCTCACTAAGTACGGCGTACGTAGTTGTCATGTGTGGCACCCTACCCCACTACGTACGGCGTACGTAACTAAGATGGGGGCGAGACGGACGAGGTGATGTGAGCGATGGCAGCCGGTGGGCGACCCGCTGAACCCGAAGTGATCTGGGCCCGCCCGCCGCGGGCCGGCCGTGGCCCCCGGCCCGCGCACAGTCGCGAGTCGATCGCCGCCGAGGCGGTGCGGATCGCGGACGCGGAGGGGATCGAGGCCGTCTCCATGCGGCGCGTGGCGGCCGGGGTCGGCGCCGGGACGATGTCCCTGTACAACTACGTGCCGCGCAAGGAGGACCTGTACGAGCTGATGGTCGACGCGGTCAGCGGCGAGTACGAGTTCCCCGCGCCGACCGGCGACTGGCGGGCCGACCTGCTCGCGCTGGCCCGCCAGACGCGGGCGCTGATGCGCCGGCACCCGTGGCTGCCCCGGCTGCTGAGCCCGGTGTACGGCTTCGGCCCCAACGCCCTGCGCTACCTGGAGCACAGCCTGGCCTGCCTGGCCCCGCTGGACGCGGCCGGAGCCGAGAAGCTGGAGCTCGTCGCCGCCGTCAACGGCACGGTGGCGACGTACGTGGCGGGCGAGCTGGCGCTCGCCGAGCGGGCCCGGTCGCTGCCCTGGAGCGAGGCCGCCGAACAGCGCGTGCGGACGGCCTGGCTCGGCTCGCGCCTGGCCACCGGGGAGTACCCGCTGCTGGCCGGGGCCCTCGCGAGCGGCATCGAACCGGTCCCCGGGGCGGGGCTGGACATGGACGCCGTGTTCGACCGGACGCTGTCGCGGCTGCTGGGGGCGTGGGCCCCGTAGTGCTGCGCCCCCGCGGGGTGTGCCGGGCTTCCGCGGGCCGGTCTGGGGGGTGCGCCGCGCTTCCGCCGGCGGGTCCGCGGGGTGCGCCGGGCTTCCGGGGGGTGTGCCGGGCTTCCGCGGGCGGGTCCGCGGGATGCGCCGGGCTTCCGCGGGCCGGTCCGGGGGGTGTGCCGGGCTGCCGCGGGCCGGGTCAGAGCAGCGCGAACTGGCCGCCCGGGCCCTCCTCCTGGTGGTCCAGGACCGAGGCCGGGCGCCTGGCCCAGCCCGGCGGCGGCAGCACCCCGGCCGCGCGCAGCTCGCCCGCGGACAGGGCGGGACCCGGCTCGAAGGCCGCCCGCTCCGGGGCCAGATCGGCCAGCAGCGCCAGGGTCGTGATCAGGGCCGGCAGCTCAGAGGTCCAGCTCTGCGGCCACTCGGCCGGACCCAGGGCCTCCAGCCCGTCCGCCTCCGGATCGCGGTGCGCGCTGCGGGCGGCGAACCAGGCCTCCAGTACGCGCACGCCCTGGACCTCGTACTCCCAGGCGCCGGCCGGCACAGGGGACACCGTCCCGCCTCCAAAGCCCAGCGTCTCGCTCTCGGAGTCGTACGCCACCTCGTGCGGCCAGGTCACGACCGCCGAGCGGACGTACGGGCGCCGGCCCCCGGGCAGCCGGGGCGGCTCGCCGCCCCGGGCTCCGCGCAGCCGGACGGTGAGCAGCCGCTGGCCCAGCTCCAGCCCCTCCCGCCAGCGCCCGGCGTCGGCGGCCAGCGGGACCTCGTACCCGCGCGGCCCGGGGCGGCCCGCGGCGAGGATCCAGCACAGCACGTCCTCGGGGGTGGCCCAGCCGCCGTACCGCTCGCCCAGCAGGGGCAGCAGGCCCGGGGCGAGGTTCGGCTCGGCGCCGCCGGGGCGGCGGTGCAGCGGGCGGATCCGGCCGAGCCGGCCGGCCGGGAGGTGCGCGGTGACCAGCAGGTCGGGCGCCGCCGGCGTTTCGACGGCGAACAGCTGGTGCTCGTCCCGGACCCGCCACAGCTCCGGGCGGGCCGCGTCGATGAGCCGCTGGTCGGGCAGCAGCCACTGCTCGTCGAAGGGGGCGCGCAGGATCCGTACGGGGTCGGGGCACGGGCCGGGCTCGTCGGCGAAGCGGGCCGTGGCGGCCGAGCGCCGGCCCGGCAGCGCGGCCGCGCCGGCGGCGGGCGTGCGGCTGCGGCTCGGGCGGAACAGCCGCTCGCGCTCGGCGCCTTCGGCGGCGGTCAGGGCGGCCCAGCGGGCGCGCAGGGATACCGGATCGGGTGCGGCCACCCAGTCCCGGCCCAGGCGGAGGCCGCCCACGGCCCAGGGCATCAGATCGTCCAGCAGCGGTACGTCTTCGCTCACGCCGCCGATGGTAGCGACGGCGCCCGGTGGCCGGGCTGCGTCCAGGCCGAAGCGCTACGCTCCTTATGTACGCATACGTACGGTATCGACCGAGGAGACGGTCATGAGTCAGTACGACGAATACTCGACTCCGTCGCAGGCCGAGGGCGAGCGCCTCGACGAGGACATGGACGAGAAGCAGAAGGCGCAGCGGCACCCCCAGACGATGCGGACCACGCCTTCGCAGGCGGAGGGCGAGCGCGCCAAGGACGACGAGGAGCGGTAGGTCTCTTTTACGGGCCGTCGGTGCCCTCCATGCCTCAGTGCGCGTCGACCGTCACCGTGAAGGAGAACCGGTCGCCGCGGTAGCGGATGCGCGCCACGTCCACCACCCGGCCGTCCTCGTCGTAGGTCACACCGGTGTAGTGCAGGATCGGGCTGAGCAGGGGGACCTGGAGCAGTTCGGCCGTCTCCGGGTCCGCCAGCCGGGCTTCGACCGTGTCCGTGATGCGGCTGATGCGCACCCCCACGACGTCCCGCAGCACCTTCGTCATCGGCCACCGTTCGAGATCGGCCAGGTCCACCGCCTCGGCGAATTCCGGTAGGACCGCGTTCTCCACCCAGTTGGTCGGCTCTCCGCTCTCGCGGTCGTGGCGCAGCCGGCGGTACGTGACCACCTCGGCCGTGTCCGGGAAGTGCTCCAGCAGCTCCCCGGACACGGCCGTCCGCCCGTGGCCGAGAATCGTCGTACGGTCGCCCGACTGCTGGGCCACGATCGCGTCGACCGAGCCCAGCAGCCGGACCGGGGCACTGCGCCGCGCGCCCGGCTCGATGAAGGTGCCGCGCCGCCGGTGCCGGCTGATCAGCCCCTCGCCCTCCAGCTCCTTCAGCGCCTGCCGCATGGTCAGCACGCTCACCCCGTAGTGCTCGGCGAGCTGCTCCTCGGTGGGCAGGCGCAGCGAGGCGTCCGGGGTGCGCCCGAGTATCGAGGCGCGCAGCGACTGTGACACCTGGTACCAGAGCGGCAGCTTCCGGTTCAGCACCAGCGAGTCGGGGGCGAAGGGGGTCACGGGTGGATCTCCGTACGGCTGGACGGGGGCGGCGTGCTGCGCATATTAGGCGCGGAAGTGGCGCTGCAGACCCTGCCAGACGTCGTCGTATCCGCGCTGGAGGTGGTCCGCGCCGGCCGCCTGGGCGGTGGCGGTGATCGGCCAGCGGGTCTCGAACATGAAGGCCAGGCCGTCGTCGATCTTCTGCGGCTTCAGCTCGGCGGCGCTGGCCCGGTCGAAGGTCTCCCGGTCGGGGCCGTGCGCCGACATCATGTTGTGGAGCGAGCCGCCGCCGGGGACGAAGCCCTCGGCCTTGGCGTCGTAGGCGCCCTCGATCAGGCCCATGTACTCGCTCATCACGTTGCGGTGGAAGTAGGGCGGGCGGAAGGTGTCCTCGCCGACCAGCCAGCGCGGGGCGAAGACCACGAAGTCCACGCCCGCGAGGCCGGCGGTGTCGGAGGGCGAGGTCAGTACGGTGAAGATCGACGGGTCGGGGTGGTCGTAGCTGATCGAGCCCAGGACGTTGAAGCGGCGCAGGTCGTAGACGTACGGGACGTGGGTGCCGTGCCAGGCGACGACGTCCAGCGGGGAGTGGTCGTAGGTGGCCGACCAGAGGTTGCCGCAGAACTTGTTGACGACCTCGGTCGGGCGCTCGCTGTCCTCGTACGCGGCGGACGGGGCCCGGAAGTCCCGGGCGGCGGCGAGGCCGTTGGCGCCGATCGGGCCGAGGTCGGGCAGCTCGAAGGGGCGGCCGTAGTTCTCGCAGACGTAGCCGCGGGCGGGGGCGCCGTCTTCGCCGTCGTTGCCGTCGTTGCCGTCGTTGCCGTCCAGCAGCTCGACGCGGAAGCGGACGCCGCGCGGAATGAGCGCCATCTCGCCCGGCCGGGCGGCGAGCAGGCCGAGCTCGGTGCGCAGGAGCAGGCCGCCGCGCTCGGGGACGATCAGCAGCTCGCCGTCGGAGTCGCTGAACACCCGGTCGGTCATGTCCGCGTTGGCGGCGTAGAGGTGGATGGCCATGCCGGAGCGCTGGGCGGCGTCGCCGTTGCCGCCCAGGGTCCACAGGCCGGCCAGGAAGTCGGTGCCGGGGGCCGGGTCGGGCAGCGGGTTCCAGCGCAGCCGGTTCGGGTCCGCGGGAGCCTCGGTGAAGGGCGCCGTGCGCAGGGCCCCGTTGTCGATCCGGGTGAAGGGCGGGTGCGCCGCCGAGGGGCGGATCCGGTACAGCCACGAGCGGCGGTTGTCGCTGCGGGGCTCGGTGAAGGCGCTGCCGCTGAGCTGCTCGGCGTAGAGGCCGAGCGGTGCGCGCTGCGGCGAGTTCCGGCCGTGCGGCAGTGCGCCGGGGACGGCCTCCGAGCTGTGCTCGTTGCCGAAGCCGGTGAGGTACTCCAGCCCCTCCGCCGTCTTCCTGGCCTGCTCGCTCATGTGCTGCTCCCGCTCAGTCGAAGGAATCCTATGGTCGACAGTAGGATTCCGCGGCCCGCGCGTCAACGGCGCATCGAGGCGGAGGGGGAAGGGCGGGGCCGAGGCGGGTGGGGGGAGAGGAGGGGGCGGGCGCGGGGGAAACGGATTCGCGCACAAGGGGATCCGAAAAGATGAACAATGCTCTACTCTCACGCGCATGTCGTGGACCCGCAGGTTCCCTGCCGTGTCCGGGGGTACCCCCGGACGAAGTCTGGGGGAGACCCTCCTCGCAGCTCTCCTCCTCGCCCTCCTGTCCCTCTTCGCCGCCGCGCCCGCCGCCCGCGCGCACGAGGAGCGCCCCGTCACCCTCCCGGACGGCTCCGGATCCGTGCCCGAGTACCGCAGGGCGGAGCCCGACCTCGTCGTCTGCAAGACCGACCGCCCCGCCTTCGAACGCCGGATATCCGCCTTCCCGGAGGAGCTCAGGCAGCGCAACCTCGCCCTGTACGAGCGGTGCGAGAAGAGCGGCTACCGGCACCTCCAGGAAGCCGTCGACGCCGTCGACCGGCCGGGCATGAACATCGCGATCCTCCCCGGCCTGTACGAGGAGGAGCCCTCGCTCCCCAAGCCGACGGGGGAGTGCGCGGAGCTGAAGGCCCCCAACTCCTCGCTCGGCTACCAGATCCTCACGTACGAGCAGCAGGTGCGCTGCCGGCACAACCAGAACCTCGTCGCCATCCTCGGCAAGACGAACCTCCAGATCGAGGGCACCGGCGCGACCCGCCTGGACGTGGTCATCGACGCCAAGTACCAGAAGCTCAACGCCCTCCGCGCCGACAAGTCCAACGGCATCTACTTCCGCAACTTCACCGCCCAGCGCACCACTTTCAACTCGCTGTACGTCCTCGCAGGCGACGGGTTCGTCATCGACGACGTGCTGACCCGGTGGAACGACGAGTACGGCTTCCTGACCTTCGCCAGCGACCACGGGCTCTACAAGAACTGCGAGTCGTACGGGAACGGCGACTCCGGCATCTACCCGGGCAGCGCCTCCAACATCAACGACGGCCGCGGCTACGACGTCCCCCGCTACTCCATCGAGATCACCGGCTGCCGCAGCCACCACAACATGGTCGGCTACTCCGGCACCGCGGGTGACTCGGTGTGGGTGCACGACAACGAGTTCGACCAGAACATGGGCGGCGCCTCGATGGACAGCGCCTTCCCCGGACACCCCGGACTCCCGCAGAACCACGCCAAGTTCGAGCGGAACCTCATCCACGACAACAACCAGGACTACTACGGGTACGTCGCCGACGGCACCTGCGCCAAGCCGCCGATCGAGCGCGGCTACGAGCGGGGCGTCGTCTGCCCGCAGATCTCCATGCCGCCGGGCACCGGCATCATCACCGCCGGCGGCAACTGGAACCTCTACGAGAACAACTGGGTGTACGGGCACAAGCGCGCGGGCTTCTTCCTCTCGGCGGTACCCGCCTTCATCCGCGGCGAGGAGGCGTGGTCCAAGCAGGCGGACACCTCCCACCACAACCGCTACGCCGGCAACGTGCTCGGCAAGGACAAGTCCGGCGCCGCCCGCCCCAACGGCATGGACGTGTGGTGGGACGGCCAGGGCCGCGGCAACTGCTGGCAGGACGGCCCCGACGGCTCCACCCCGGGCACGCTGCCGCAGTGCGGGGGCGCGCGCGGCGAGGTCTCCGGGGCCTCGGCCCGCCTGGTCGGCGAACCGGCGAAGCTCGTCCAGCTCCTCGTCTGCGCCGACTACAGCGTCCAGGCGCGCAAACTCCCGGCCGGCTGCGACTGGTACGGCGCCCGGGGCCTGGAGCGGGTGGAGACCCAGATCGCCCTCGCGGTGGCGGGTGTCCTCCTCCTGGTCGGCGGCGTGCTGTGGTGGCGCCGCCTGCGCCGCTCCCGGCTGGGCACGGCCGCCTCCCTGCTGGGCCTGGCCGGCCTGGCCCTGGACGTGGCCGGCTCCACCACGGGCCTGGTCGCCACCCCCATTCCGGCACTGGCGTTGACGCTGCTGGGCCTGTGGTGGACGGGCGTGGGCCTGGCCCTGCGCCCCACCCGCCCCTGGCTGGCCCGCCTCACCCTGCTGCTGGCCGGGCTCACCCTGCTGGACGCCTTCGACAAGGCGGTCCTGATGATCCCGTGGAGCCCCCTGAGCCCCGCCTGGATACGGGCCCTGGTGGCCGTGATCTGGGTCCTTTGGGCAGTCATCGCCTCGGCCCGCCCCGGCACCCCGGCCCGCCCCGCAGACCCGGGCGGCGACCCGGCAGGCGACCGCGCCCCGACCCCGGACGCCCCCACTCCCTCCCTCACCACAGCGGAGCCCACCCCATGACCCGGCCCCAAGCCACCCGGGCCGAGGTCACCACCCGGGTTGCGGCCCCCACCCGGGTCGCGGTCACCACCCGGGCCGAGGCCAGCACCCGGGCCGAGGCCACCACCAGGGCGGAGGTCACACCCCGGGCCGAGGCCACCACCCCGGCCGCGGTCACCACCCCGGCCGAGGGAGGGCAGCCGTGACCGACCGGCCCGAAGACCGCAGCCGGTGCGACGCCTGCGGCACGCCGCCCCGCCCGCGCCGCAGGCCCGGCAGGCGAGGCAGGGCCACCCGCGTCGCGGCCCTCCTCGCCGTGACCCTGCTGCTCGCCGGGGGAGCGGCGACGGGCTGCGGCGGGCGGGCCACCACCCACCACAAGCCCGGCACCACCCATGAGCAGGCCTCCGGCAGCGCCGGCACCCTGCTCACCGCCGACGACGGCACGGGCCACCGGCTCCGCGAGGTCCCGGCCGAGGGCGCGCCGGAGGTGCAGCTCACGGCCCGCCCGGACTCGGAGGACGGCTGGAACCTCCAACTGGCCGTGAAGAACTTCCGCTTCACCCCCGACAGCACCGGCGGAGCCGCCCTCCCGGGCGCCGGCCACGCCCACCTGGAGATCGACGGCCGCAAACTGGCCCGGCTGTACGGCCCCTGGTTCCACCTGCCCGCCGCGCAGGTCCCCGAGGGCACGCACACCCTGACCGTCCGCCTGTACGCGGACGACCACACCGCCTGGGCGGTGTCCGGCAAGCCGGTCGAAGGCGGGGTCCCGCTGACCGCGGGACCCCCGGACCAGGCATCCCACAGCCACCCCGCACCGACCCCGACCGGCTCCCCGGAGCCCCCACAGGCTCCGCCGGCCGACCGGACGGTCACCATCACCGTCCGGGACGGCAAGGTCAGCCCCGCCCCCGCCCGCACCGAGCTCAAGCGCGGCGAGCGCGTCGCCCTGCGCGTCACCAGCGACCGCGCGGACACCCTGCACGTCCACGGCTACGACAAGGAACTCGCCCTGCCGGCAGGCCAGGAGGCCACCCTGATCCTGACGGCCGACCGCACCGGCCTCTTCGAGGTCGAGACCCACGAGTCCGCCCTCGTCCTGACCCAGCTCCTCGTCCGATGACCCCGCCCGTGCCCCCGTACCTCCCCCCGCAGGCTCCGGCCGGTGGCGGGGGAGGCCAGGGCGTGGTCCTGCTCCCGGCCGATCCGCTCACCGCCCTCGCGCACGGGATCGGGTCCCAGCACGATCTGCCGATCTCTCCCTTCTACGCCTTCGCCGGGGCCTTCACCGCGCTCTTCGTCTCCTTCCTCGCACTCGCACTGCTCTGGTCCACCTCCCGCTTCCGCGGCGACCGCTCCGGGCTCGCCCTGCCCGCCTCCCTGCAGCGGGTGGCCGACGCGCCGGCCACCCGCACCGCCCTGCGCGGACTCGGGCTCGCCCTCGCGCTCGCCGTGCTCCTCCACCTCCTCCTCGGTCCCGACGACCCCGCGCACAACCCCGCTCCCGGCGCCGTCTACGTCCTCTTCTGGGTCGGACTCGTCCCCGCCTCCCTCCTCCTCGGCCCCGTCTGGCGCCTGCTCAACCCGCTCCGCACCCTGCACCGCCTCTTCTCCCGGGCCCGGCGCGGCGGCGACGGCCCCGACCGCCCCCTCCCCGCACGGCTGGGCCAATGGCCCGCCGCCGCCGGGCTGTTCGGCTTCACCTGGCTCGAACTCGCAGCTCCCGACCCCGCATCCACCACCACCCTCCTCATCGCCCTCGCCACCTACACCACCGCCCAGCTGCTGCTCGCCGCCCGCTTCGGCGAGCGCTGGTTCGACGACGGAGACGCCTTCGAGACGTACTCCGCCCTCCTCGCCCGGCTCTCCCCCCTCGGCCGTCGCAGCGACGGCCGCCTGGTTCTCCGTAACCCCTTCCACGGACTCGACGCGACGCCCGAGCGGCCCGGACTCGTCGCCACCGTCTGCGTCCTGCTCGGCTCCACCGCCTACGACGGCTTCTCCGACAACCCCTCGTGGATCAACGCCCTCCAGACCTCCCCCCTCGGCCGCACCCCCACGGCCACACTCGGACTCCTCGGCTCCATCGCCCTCGTCGCCACCCTCTACGCCCTGTGCGCCGCGGCCACCCGCCTCGTCAGCGGCCCGCACCCCGGCCCGCTGACCGCCTTCGCGCACTCACTCGTACCGATCGCACTCGGCTATCTCATCGCCCACTACTTCTCCCTTCTGGTAACCGAAGGACCACGCACAGTAAGCATGGCACTCGGCACTGACAACGCCCCCGAACCCTTGCCACCACTGGGCCCCGGGGCTCTCGCGGCCCTCCAGGTCATCGCCGTCGTCACCGGCCACGTGCTCGGCGTCGTTGCGGCCCACGACCGCTCCGTACGCCTCTTCCCGCCCGCCAGGGCGGTCGCCGGCCAGCTGCCGCTGCTCGCGCTGATGATCACTTACACCGTCGGCGGGCTCGGCCTCCTGCTGAACTGAGGCTGCCGCCGAAACGAGAACCCCGGAGCGGCATGATGGACCCCGTGCCCCCCGCCCACTCCCTGCGCCGTACTCCCATCCAGCAGCGCAGCGCCGACCGGCTCGCCCGGATCCTCGACGCCTGCGCCGAACTGCTCGACGAGACCGGATACGAGAACCTCAGCACCCGCGCCGTCGCACTGCGCGCCGGAGTGCCGATCGGCTCGGTCTACCGCTTCTTCGGCAACAAGCGGGCCATGGCCATCGCCCTCGCCCATCGCAACCTGGACCGCTACGCCGACGGCATCGCGGACCGGCTCGCCGCCCTCCCCGCCACCCACTGGCGGCCCGTCGTGGACGCCGTGCTGGACGAGTACCTGGCCATGAAGCGCAGCGTCCCCGGCTTCGCGCTCGTCGACTTCGGTGTGCCCGCGCCGCCGCCCGGAAGCCCGGAGGCCGACCCCAACCACCTGGTCGCCGCCCGCCTCACCGAACTGCTCTGCGCCCACCTCGGCCTGACCCCCGACGCCACCCTCGGACGGGCGGTGCTCGTCTCCGTCGAGGCCACCGACGCGCTGATCCAACTGGCCTTCCGCACCGACCCGGCGGGGGATCCCGACATCGTCGCCGAGACCCGGGCGATGATGCACGCCTACCTGGCCCGCGTACTGGACTGACCCCCGCGGCCCGGCCGGGCGCGGCCCCGCCTGGGCCGGCCGACGTTCGCGGGGCCTGGTTCGCCCAGCCCGGGTCCGCCCGGCCTCTGCCCCGCGGGCCTCTGCCCCGCCGCCCCAGGGCCGGCCTCTCCGCCGAGCCCCTACCCGCCCCGTCCCCCGGATCGGCGCCCGTAGACCCCTCCCATCCGTCCCTACCGGTCGGTATGCTCGCTGCGCCCGTGTGCCCGCGCCGCAGCCTGTCGCCCCTGGAGGGCCCATGCCCCGCACCGCCCTGCGCATCTGCCCCCTCTGCGAAGCCACCTGCGGACTCACCCTCACCATCGAGGGCACCACCGTCACCGGCGCCCGCGGAGACCGCGACGACGTCTTCAGCCGCGGCTTCATCTGCCCCAAGGGCGCGGCCTTCGGCGCGCTCGACGCCGACCCCGACCGGCTGCGCACCCCCCTCGTCCGCCGCGACGGCCGGCTCCAGGAGGCCACCTGGGAGGAGGCCTACGACGCCATCGCCGCCGCAGTCCCCGCCCTGGTCCGGGAGCACGGGGCCCAGTCGGTCGGCGTGGTCCTCGGGAACCCGAACGTCCACACCATCGCCGGCGCCCTCTACCCGCCCCTGCTCCTCAAGGCACTCGGCACCCGCAACCTCTTCACCGCCAGCACGCTCGACCAGATGCCCAAGCACGTGTCCAGCGGGCTGCTCTTCGGGGACCCCTTCGCCATCCCGGTTCCCGACCTGGATCACACCGACTTCCTACTGCTCCTGGGCGCCAACCCCCTCGAATCCAACGGCTCCCTGTGCACCGCCCCCGACTTCCCCGGCCGGCTCAAGGCCCTGCGCGCCCGCGGTGGGACCCTGGTCGTCGTCGACCCGCGCCGCACCCGCACCGCCCGGCTCGCCGACCGCCACCTCGCGCCCCGCCCCGGCAGCGATGCGCTGCTGCTCGCCGCCCTCGCGCACACCCTCCTCGCGGAGAAGCTCGCCGCCCCCGGCGCGCTGGAGGAACACACCGAGGGACTCGGGGAACTCGCCGCTGCCCTCGGGAGTTTCACTCCTGAGGCCGTAGCACCCGCCTGCGACCTCGCTGCCGATGACATTCGCACCCTTGCCCGCGAGCTCGCGGCCGCCCCGACGGCCGCCGTCTACGGGCGGATCGGCAGCTGCACCGTCGAGTACGGCACGCTTGCCAGCTGGCTGGTCGACGTGCTGAACATCCTCACCGGCAATCTCGACCGGCCGGGCGGAGCCCTCTTCCCGCTCTCCGCGACCAGCGGCGCGCCCCGGCCGGCCGGTCCCGGCAAGGGGTTCGCCCTGGGCCGCTGGTCGAGCCGGGTCAGCGGCCACCCCGAAGCCAAGGGCGAACTCCCCACCTCCGCCCTGGCGGAGGAGATCGAGACCCCGGGGGAGGGGCGGATCCGGGCGGTGATCGCCATCGCCTCGAACCCGGTCCTGTCCGCACCCGACGGCGACCGGCTCGACCGGGCCTTGGCCGGCCTCGACTTCATGGTCTCCGTCGACCCCTACCTGAACGAGACCTCACGCCACGCCCACGTCGTGCTGCCCCCGCCGCCGCCCGCCCAGAGCGCGCACTTCGACTTCGCGTTCAACGGGTTCGCCGTACGCAACCAGGCCCGCTACTCACCGGCCGCCATCCCCCTGGAGGAGGGGCGGATGGAGGAGTGCGAGATCCACGCGCGGCTGATCCTCGCCGTCTCAGGCCTGCACGGAGCACCGCCCGAGGCCGTCGACGAGCGCGTCATCGCCGACAGCCTCGCCCGGGCCGTCACCGAACCCCACTCACCGCTCTTCGGCGCCGACCCCGAGGAGCAGGCCCGCCTGCTGTCCGGCCGCACCGGTCCCGAGCGGCGGCTCGACATGATGCTGCGCCTGGGCCCGTACGAGCTGACCCTGGAGGATCTGCGGCAGAACCCGCACGGCATCGACCTGGGCCCGCTGCGGCCCCGGCTCCCGGGCGTGCTGAGGACCCGCAGCGGCAGGATCGAGCTGCTCCCGGACCCGATCGCGGCCGAGCTCCCCAGGCTGCGCGCGGCGCTCGCCGACCGCCCCGCCGGCCTGGTGCTCGTGGGCCGCCGCCATCTGCGGTCCAACAACAGCTGGTTGCACAACGTCCCGGCCCTCACCGGAGGTTCCAACCGCTGCACCCTCCAGATCCACCCGCAGGACGCCGGCCGGCTGGGCCTCACCGACGGGGGCCGGGCCAGGATCACCGCTGACGGCGGCTCCCTGGAGGTCCCCGTCGAGGTCACCGACACCGTGCGCACCGGAGTGGTGAGCCTTCCGCACGGCTGGGGCCACGACCGCGCCGGCGCCCGGCTCTCGGTGGCCTCCGGCTCGCCCGGCGCCAACGTCAACCAGCTCCTCGACGGCTCCCGGCTGGACCCGCTGTCCGGCACGGCCGTACTCAACGGCTTCCCCGTCGAGCTGACACCCCTGCCCTGAGCTGGGGTTTTGCTCGTATTGCTCACGGGCAGACGTCTTGTTGGCAGAAGGAGGGGCACCTACGTTCCCAGCATGCTGACCTTCCTCGGCTTCGCCATGATCGCGACCTTCCTGGTCCTGATCATGCTGAAGAAAATGTCGCCCATCGCGGCGCTCGTCCTCATCCCCGCGCTCTTCTGCGTGTTCGCAGGCAAGGGCGCGCACCTCGGCGACTACGTCATCGACGGCGTCGGCAAGCTGGCCCCCACCGCCGCCATGCTGATGTTCGCCATCGTCTACTTCGGCGTGATGATCGACGTCGGCCTCTTCGACCCGATCGTGCGCGGCATCCTGCGGTTCTGCAAAGCCGACCCGGTCCGGGTCGTGGTCGGCACCGCCGTCCTCGCCGCGATCGTCTCGCTCGACGGCGACGGATCGACCACCTTCATGATCACGGTCTCGGCCATGTACCCGCTCTACAAGCGGCTCGGCCTGAGCCTGGTGGTCATGACGGGTGTCGCCGCCACCGCCAACGGCGTCATGAACACCCTGCCCTGGGGCGGCCCCACGGCCCGCGCAGCCACCGCCCTCAAGCTGGACGCCGCCGACATCTTCGTCCCGATGATCCCGGCACTCGCGGTGGGCCTGCTCTGCGTGTTCGTCCTCGCCTACGTCCTTGGGCTGAAGGAGCGCCGCCGCGTCGGCCTCCTGAGCATGCCCGGCGAGGAGGTGGAGACGGAGCCCCTGTCCCTCGTAGCCGCCGGCTCCGGTGCCGGGACCGGAGCGGCACCCGCCCGCAGCTCCGGTTCCGGTTCCGATTCCGACTCCGGGGCCGGGCCCGGGTCCGACTCGGGCCCCGCGCAGACTTCCGCGGCCCCGGAGGCCCCCGGATCCGCCGGATCCACCGCCCCCGCCACCCCCTCCGGCGAGGGCGACGGCTTCCAGGGGCTCGACCCGCACCGCGCCACCCTGCGCCCGCGCCTCTACTGGTTCAACGCCGGCCTCACCGTCGCCCTCCTGACCGCCATGATCATGGAGCTGCTGCCCATCCCGGTGCTGTTCCTGCTCGGCGCCGCCCTCGCCCTCACCGTCAACTTCCCCCACATGCCCGACCAGAAGGCCCGGATCGCCGCCCACGCCGACAACGTCCTCAACGTCGCCGGCATGGTCTTCGCCGCCGCCGTCTTCACCGGCGTCCTCACCGGCACCGGCATGGTCAAGCACATGGCCGACTGGCTCGTCGGCGCCATCCCCGAGGGCATGGGCCCGCACATGGCCCTGGTCACCGGCTTGCTCAGCCTGCCGCTCACCTACTTCATGTCGAACGACGGCTTCTACTTCGGCGTCCTGCCCGTCCTGGCCGAGGCCGGCGCCGCCCACGGGGTCTCCCCGCTGGAGATCGCCCGCGCCTCCCTGGTCGGCCAGGCCCTCCACATGTCCAGCCCGCTGGTTCCGGCCGTCTACGTCCTCGTCGGGATGGCCAAGGTCGAGTTCGGCGACCACACCCGATTCACCGTGAAATGGGCGGCTCTCACCTCTCTGGTCGTCCTCGCGGCAGGGATGCTTTTCGGCATCATCTGATCCCGGCCGCCCCTGGCGCGCCGAAAACTACCGACGCTAGTTTGTAGGCTGTTGGCGAGGTCAGGTCTACGCGCTCGTGCGTGCTCGGGAGGAATGACATGAAGGCCCACGACGGGATGTACATCGGCGGGGAATGGCGGCCCGCCGTCGGGCAGGACCGGATCGAGGTGGTCAACCCGGCCGACGAGCAGGTCATAGGCTCGGTTCCGGCCGGCACCGCCGAGGACGTGGATGCGGCCGTACGCGCGGCACGCGCCGCCCTGCCCGGCTGGGCGGCCACCGCTCCGGCCGAGCGGGCCGCCCTGATCGGCGCGCTGCGCGACGTACTGGCCGCCCGCAAGAGCGAGATCGCCGAGACCATCACCGCCGAGCTCGGCTCGCCGCTCGGCTTCTCGGAGCTGGTCCACGTCGGCTCGCCGATCGCCGTGGCCTCCTCGTACGCCGAGCTCGCGGCCTCGTACGCCTTCGAGGAGCGGATCGGGAACTCCACCGTCCTGCTGGAGCCGGTCGGTGTGGTCGGCGCCATCACGCCCTGGAACTACCCGCTGCACCAAGTCGTTGCAAAGGTGGCGCCCGCTCTCGCCGCCGGCTGCACCCTCGTCCTCAAGCCGGCCGAGGACACCCCGCTGACCGCACGGCTCTTCGCCGAAGCCGTGCACGAGGCGGGCATCCCGGCCGGAGTCTTCAACCTGGTGACCGGGACCGGCCCGGTCGCCGGGCAGGCCCTGGCCGCGCACGAGGGAGTCGACCTCGTCTCCTTCACCGGCTCGACCGCTGTCGGCAAGCAGATCGGTGCCACCGCCGGCGCCGCCGTCAAGCGGGTCGCCCTCGAACTGGGCGGCAAATCGGCCAATGTCATCCTGCCCGGCGCCGATCTGGCCAAGGCCGTCGCGGCAGGCGTCGGACACGTCATGAACAACACCGGCCAGAGCTGCAACGCGCTCACCCGGATGCTCGTCCACCGGGACCAGCACGAGGAGGTCGTCGCCCTCGCGGCCGCCGCCGTCGCCAACTACCCCACCGGCGACCCCACCGACTCGGGCACCCGCCTCGGCCCGGTCGTCAACGCCAAGCAGCACGAGCGCGTGCGCGGCTACATCGCCAAGGGCATCGAGGAGGGCGCCCGCCTCGTCGCCGGCGGCCCCGACGCGCCGCACGCCCAGGGCTACTTCGTCGCCCCGACCGTGTTCGCCGATGTCACCCCCGACATGACCATCGCCCAGGAGGAGATCTTCGGCCCGGTGCTCTCGATCCTCCCGTACGAGGACGAGGAGCACGCCCTGAGCATCGCCAACGGCACGGTCTACGGTCTGGGCGGCGCCGTCTGGGCCGCGGACGAGGAGACGGCCGTGGCCTTCGCCCGCCGCATGGACACCGGGCAGGTGGACATCAACGGCGGCCGCTTCAACGTGCGCGCACCCTTCGGCGGTTACAAGCAGTCGGGCGTCGGCCGTGAACTGGGCTCGCACGGGCTGGCCGAGTACCTCCAGACCAAGTCCCTGCAGTTCTGAGTCGTGCTGCCGGGGTCGCAGGGGTTGCAGGAGTGCAGCCCCCTCAGCCCCCTCAGCCCCTGCCGGTACCGCAGTTCCGAGCCGCCGCCCTCGAATACCAGACGGAGAAGACGACCATGGTCCGCGCCGCCATCCTGCCCGCCGTCGGAGCACCGCTGGAGATACGGGAGATCGTGCTGCCCGATCCCGGCCCCGGGCAGGTCCGGGTGCGGCTCGCCGCCGCCGGGGTCTGCCACTCCGACCTCTCCCTCACCAACGGCACCATGCGGGTGCCCGTCCCCGCCGTCCTCGGCCACGAGGGCGCGGGCACGGTCCTCGCCGTCGGGGAGGGGGTCGGCCACGTCGCGCCCGGCGACGGGGTGGTGCTCAACTGGGCCCCGTCCTGCGGGGAGTGCCACCACTGCACCATCGGCGAGGTCTGGCTCTGCGCCAACGCGCTCACCGGGGTCGGGGCCGTCTACGCGCACGACGCCCAGGGCGTCGAGCTGCACCCGGGGCTGAACGTGGCCGCCTTCGCCGAGGAGACCGTCGTCGCGGCCAACTGCGTGCTGCCCGCGCCCGCCGGGATCCCGCTCGCCGAGGCCGCCCTGCTCGGCTGCGCGGTCCTCACCGGCTACGGCGCCGTCCATCACAGCGCCCAGGTCCGCCCCGGCGAGTCCGTCGCCGTCTTCGGTGTCGGCGGTGTCGGCCTGGCCGCCCTCCAGGCCGCCCGGATCGCCCAAGCGGGCCCGATCGTGGCCGTCGACGTCTCCCCGGCCAAGGAGGAACTGGCGCGCGCGGCCGGAGCCACGGACTTCGTACTGGCCTCCGACACCACCGACAAGCAGATCCGCGCCCTCACCGGCGGGCAGGGCGCGGACGTCGCCGTCGAATGCGTCGGCCGGGCGGAGACCATCCGCGGAGCCTGGGAGTCCACCCGCCGCGGCGGCCGCACCACGGTGGTGGGCATCGGCGGGAAGGAGCAGCAGGTCTCCTTCCACGCCCTGGAGATCTTCCACTTCGCCCGCACCCTGACCGGCTGCGTCTACGGCAACAGCGACCCCGCCCGCGACCTCCCGGTGATCGCCGAACACGTCCGCGCGGGCCGCCTCGACCTCGGCGCCCTGGTCACCGACCGCATCACGCTCGACGGCATCCCCGCCGCCTTCGACGCGATGCTGGCCGGCAAGGGCGGGCGCTCGCTCGTCGTCTTCTAGCCGGAAGTCGGGAGCGGCAAGCCCGACTCAGGAACCCGACTCAGGAAGGCCGACTCAGGAAGCCCGACTCAGGAAGTCGGACTCGGGAAGCCGGACCACCGCCCACCCGCCCCAGGCCGGTGGGCGGTCAGGTCTCCCGAAGCGCCTCGTACTGGAGGGCCAGGCCGTCCAGCAGCGCCGCCAGGCCCGTCTCGAAGGCGCCCTCGTCCACCTCGTGCCGGCGCTCGGCCAGCAGGTGGGCCTGCCCCAGGTGGGGGTAGTCCGACGGGTCGTATGCCGTCTCGTCGTCCACGAAACCCCCGGCGAACGAAGCGACCGCCGAGCCCAGGATGAAGTACCGCATCAGCGCGCCGATCCGGGTCGCCTGCGCCGGCGGCCAGCCCGCCGCCGTCATCGCGCCGAACACCGCGTCCGCCAGCCGCAGGCCCGCCGGGCGGCGGCCCGGTCCCCGCGCCAGCACCGGCACGATGTTCGGATGGTCGGACAGCGCGTCCCGGTACGAGTGCGCCCACGCGTGCAGGGCCCCGCGCCAGTCCCGCCCCGCCTCCGGCTCGAACATCGACAAGTCGACCCGCGCGCTCACCGCGTCCGCGACCGCCTCCAGGATCTCGTCCTTCGTGCGGAAGTGGTTGTACAGCGAGGGCCCGCTGACCCCGAGCGCGGCCGCCAGCCGCCGCGTCGACACCGCCTCCAGCCCCTCCGCGTCCACCAGCGCACCCGCCGCCTCGACGATGCGGGCTCTGCTGAGGAGGGGCTTGCGCGGTCTGGCCATGCGCCACATAGTAGGGCCTGCCCGCCATAAACTACCGGTGCTAGTTAATGGCCCCGACGACCCGCCCGGAGGTGCCCGGTGAATCTGGAGCTGAGCGAGGAGCAGGCCGCCGTACGCAGGCTCGCCCGCGAGTTCACCGAGCGCGAGGTCGTCCCGTACGCCGCCGACTGGGACCGCGCCGAGAGCGTGGACCGGGCCATCGTGGAGAAGCTCGGCGCCCTCGGCTTCCTCGGCCTGACCGTCCCCGAGGAGTACGGCGGCTCCGGCGGCGACCACCTCGCCTACGTCCTGGTCACCGAGGAACTCGGCCGCGGCGACTCCGCCGTGCGCGGCATCGTCTCCGTCTCCCTCGGCCTGGTCGCCAAGACCATCGCCGCCTGGGGGACCGAGGAGCAGAAGCGCGCCTGGCTGCCCCGCCTGTGTTCCGGGGACGCGCTCGGCTGCTTCGGCCTGACCGAGCCCGGCACCGGCTCCGACGCCGGCAGCCTCACCACGCGCGCCGTGCGCGAGGGGGACTCGTACGTCGTCAGCGGCAGCAAGATGTTCATCACCAACGGCACCTGGGCCGATGTGGTCCTGCTCTTCGCCCGCACCAACGACGAGCCCGGCCACCGCGGGATCTCCGCCTTCCTCGTCCCCACCGACACCCCGGGTCTGACCCGCCGCGAGGTCCACGGGAAGCTCGGCCTGCGAGGCCAGGCCACCGCCGAACTCGCCCTCGACGGCGTCCGCGTCCCCGCCTCCGCGATGCTCGGCCCCGAGGGCAAGGGCTTCTCGGTGGCCATGTCCGCCCTGGCCAAGGGGCGCATGTCGGTCGCCGCCGGCTGCGTCGGCATCGCCCAGGCGGCCCTGGACGCGGCCGTGTCGTACGCCGCCCAGCGCGAGCAGTTCGGCAAGCCGATCGCCCATCACCAGCTGGTCCAGGAGCTGATCGCCGACATCTCGGTCGACGTGGACGCCGCCCGCCTCCTGACCTGGCGCGTCGCCGACCTCATAGACCGCGGGCAGCCCTTCGCCACCGAGTCCTCCACCGCGAAGCTCTTCGCCTCCGAGGCCGCCGTGCGCGCCGCGAGCAACGCCCTCCAGGTGCACGGCGGATACGGCTACATCGACGAGTACCCGGCCGGGAAGCTGCTGCGCGACGCGCGCGTGATGACCCTGTACGAGGGCACCAGCCAGATCCAGAAGCTGCTCATCGGCCGCGCCCGCACCGGCGTTTCCGCATTCTGATCCCCATTCTGATCCGCATTCCGATCCGGCCTTCCGATCCCGCCCTTCCGGTCCCGCGTCCTGAGTACGCATCTGAGTACGCGTGCGCATGTGCCCCCCGCCACACGCCCGCGATGCTGGCGCCATGAACGAGACACCGGTCAAGCAGCAGAGCACGGGGGCGTACTACGGCCAGGCCGTCGCCTCCTTCGGCATCGCCATGGCCGCCGTGGCCGTGGGGATCTACAACCTGGAGGTCGACGGCTGGGTGCGGGCCTTCCTCGGCATCGCGGTCCTGTACCTCACCACCTCCGCCTTCACCCTCGCCAAGGTGATCCGCGACCGGCAGGAGGTCACCCAGATCGTCAGCCGGGTGGACCAGGCCCGGATGGAGAAGATCATGGCGGAGTACGACCCGTTCGCGCCGAAGTAGTCGGCCCGGGGGAGCTAAGCGCTTGCTCACCCTCCGGTAGGCTGTGCAGTCCTGTACACGGCGAAGAGGGTGAGTGAGCGATGGACAGCGCGGAGGAGACGGCCGGGGCCGGCGGCTACCAGCCGTGGTCGGAGGTCACCCCCGACGCCGCGCGGCGGCTGCTCGTCGCGGCCGTCGACGCCTTCGCCGAGCGCGGGTACCACGCCACCACCACGCGGGACATCGCGGGCCGGGCCGGCATGAGCCCGGCCGCGCTCTACATCCACTACAAGACCAAGGAAGAGCTGCTCCAGCGGATCAGCCGGATCGGCCACGACAAGGCGCTGGAGATCCTCACCTCGGCCGCCGACGGCCCCGGCTGCGCCGCGGACCGGCTCGACGCGGCCGTACGGTCCTTCGTACGGTGGCACGCGGCGCATCACACCACCGCGCGGGTGGTCCAGTACGAGCTCGATGCTCTCGCTCCGGAGCACCGCTCCGAAATCGTGGCACTGCGCCGGCAGAGCGACGCCGCCGTACGCCGCATCCTCGCCGACGGGGTCGCGGCGGGGGAGTTCGACGTCCCCGACGTACCCGGCACCACCCTCGCCGTGCTCTCGCTCTGCATCGACGTGGCCCGCTGGTTCAACGTGGCCGGCCGGCGCACGCCCGACGAGGTCGGCGCGCTCTACGCCGACCTCGTGCTCCGCATGGTGGGCGCACGCCCTCAGAAGTAGTACCGGGACACCGACTCCGCCACGCACACCGGCTTGTCGCCGCCCTCGCGCTCGACCGTGACCGTGGCCGTCACCTGTACGCCGCCACCGGCCTCCGTGACCTCCGTGATCACGGCGGTGGAGCGCAGCCGCGACCCGACCGGCACCGGCGCCGGGAAACGCACCTTGTTCGTCCCGTAGTTGATGCCCATCTTCATGCCCTCGACCCGCATGATCTGCGGCACCAGGCTGGGCAGCAGGGACAGGGTCAGGTAGCCGTGCGCGATCGTCGAACCGAAGGGGCCGTCGGCCGCCCGCACCGGGTCCACGTGGATCCACTGGTGATCGCCGGTCGCGTCCGCGAAGAGGTCGATCCGCTTCTGGTCCACCTCCAGCCACCCGCTCGGGCCCAGCGGCTCGCCGATCCCGGCGTGCAACTGCTCTGCGGACGTGAAGACCCTCGGCTCGGCCATGCCCTGCTCCTGCCTCTCACTCACGAACTCACGAACTCACGAACTTACGAATGGCGCTGGGCGAATAAGCGCTTGCTCAGCATGCTGGGACCGTATGTGTATGTCAACGCACCTCCGACTACCCTCGGCCTGGTGCCGCAGATTCCCGAGAACGTCCACGAACTCACCGTCGGCCAGCTGTCCGCCCGCAGCGGCGCGGCCGTGTCCGCGCTCCACTTCTACGAGTCCAAGGGCCTGATCAGCAGCCGCCGCACCGCCGGCAACCAGCGCCGCTACACCCGCGACGCGCTGCGCCGGGTGGCCTTCGTACGAGCCGCGCAGCGGGTGGGCATCCCGCTCGCCAGCATCCGCGACGCGCTCGCCCAGCTCCCCGAGGAGCGCACCCCCAACCACGAGGACTGGGCCCGCCTCTCCGAGGCCTGGCGCACCGAACTCGACCAGCGGATCTCCCGACTCGCCCGCCTGCGCGACCACCTGACGGACTGCATCGGCTGCGGCTGCCTCTCGCTGGAGACCTGCGCACTGTCCAACCCGGACGACGTCTTCGGCGAAAAGCTCACCGGCTCACGCCTGTAGGCGCCGGTCCGCCCGCCGCCGGTTCGCCGACCGGCCGGGCGCTCACCGCCCGGCCGCTCACCGCCCAGGCCCGCTCCGCCAGGGCCGCCGCCACCAGCTCCGCGTTCGACCGCGCCCGCCGCCCGTCCGGCAGGTGCAGCACATCCCCTACGCCGGTCCGCGCGCCCGTACCGCACCGCGCGGCCAGCCGCAGCACCGGCCAGGCGGCGGCCTCCCGCCCGTACAGCAGCACCGCCACCGGCGGCAGCCCGCGCAGCCCGGCCACCAGCGCCGGATCGGCCGACGCGAGCTCCGCCGCCAGCCGGACCCGCCCGGGCGCGCGCACCGGCCATGCCAGGAACCGCGCCATCGGCTCGGGCCCGGCCGCCCCGCCCAGCGGCACCACCGCGTCCACCGCGACCCCCCGGGCCAGCAGGGCCTCCGCCAACTCCGCGGCCCCCGGCTCCGCGAAGCTCACCGCGGCCCGGTCCGGCAGCACCGTCCAGGACCGCACCCGCTCCAGCCGCCCCGCCGGATCCGGTCCGGCCCCGATGCCCGCCGAAGCCGAAGCCGAAGCCGAAGCCGAAGCCGAAGCCGAAGCCGAAGCCGAAGCCGAAGCCGACACCGACAGCGGTACGAGGACCCCCGCGCCCCGCATCGCCTCCAGTACCGGTCCGACCACCCGCGGCGAAAGGCTCTCCCGCCCGCACGGGGTCCGCGGATGCACCAGCACCTCCCCGGCCCCGGCGGCCACCGCGGCCAGCGCCGACTCCGCCAGGTCCGCCGGGGACATCGGCACGGCCGGCCCGTCGGCGGCGCTCCGGGCCCCGTTGAGCGAAACCGGAAGCGGCACCGGCAGCCGGGCCCTCACGCCGCCCCCGCCGCGGGGATCTCCGCCAGCGCCGGTCTCGGCACCACGATCCCGCAGCCCCCGCACACCGGCCCGTCCCAGGCCCACGCCCCCTCCCACGGCCCGACCGGAGCCGCCGCGGGCGCCACGTCCGGCCACCGCAGCTCCTGCTCCCCGCAGACCGGGCACACCGTCCCCGGCTCCGACTCCAGCGCCCGCACCAGCCGCCGCAGCACCTCGCCCAGCGCCCCCTCCGGCCGTACCCCCGGATCCGCGCACCGCACCACCGCGTCCCCGCTCCCGCCCCACGCCCACTCCGGCCGGCGCAGCCCGTGGTACTTCTCCCGCCGGCGCCGCTCCGCGAACTGGCGCTCGTACTCCAGCCAGACCGCCCGCGCGTCCTCCAGCTCCTCCAGCGCGGCCACCAGCCGCAGCGGATCCGCCCCCCGGTCCTCGGGGGCGATCCCGTGCCGGTCGCACAGGTGCCACCACGTGGCCCGGTGCCCGTACGGCGCGAACCGCTCCAGGCAGCGGCGCAGGGAATGGCGCCGCAGGGCCCGGTCGTTGCGCGCGTCTCGCACCTGGTAGGCCAGACTCCGGAATCCCGCCATGACACCTTCACCTCCGCCGATGTGCCCAACATGCCCGGCAGTCGGCGGGCGCATGCGGGGGCGGACGAGGCGTGCGGGTGGCACATGGCCGGAACTCAGCGCCCCATGCGCCCCGCAGCAACTACCACCCGGGCCAGCTCCTCGTGGCAGATGTCGCTGTGCGCCCCCGAGGGGGCGCCGCCGCGCCGCACCACCGAACCCGCGTCCACGCTGACGCAACCGCTCGTGGGCACCCCCTCGCGCAGGGCCGCGTCGAGGGTCAGCCGGGGCGCGCCGGCCACCGCCTGCACCCCGTCGTGCCCGATGGCTCCCCACCGCTCGTCGAAGCCCAGCAGTCCGGCCGAATCCCCTGCCATCCGGGAGGCCAGCGGATAGAACACCTTGAGGGAGGTGTCGTGCGGGGAGTGGCAGGCCACCACCGGTCCGTCGACCCTCCGCTGGAGGCCGGCGAGGGCGCCGCCGCGGCCCCCGTCGTGCGGCAGCCGGTCGCAGAAGGCGTAGTGGGAGAAGGCGCCCTGCAGCAGGGTCAGGGAGGTCACGTGCCGGGCCCCGTCCGGTACGGCGCGCAGCGAGAAGGACACCACCCGCGCGCCGAAGCTGTGCCCGATCAGGTGGATCCGCAACCCGGGGCGGCGGCGCGCCAGCTCGGCCAGGACCGGGCCGAGACCGCGTTCGCCCACGACCCCCGCCCGCTTCTTCATCTGGTAGTACGTCGCCTGCCGCAGCAGCTCCTTGGCGCCCTTCCACAGGCTCCGCAGCCCGCCGCCGATCGCCAGGCCCCGCTCGTCGTCGGAGTCGGCGTCGGTGTCGTCGGCATCGCCGGCCGGGGCGCCCGCCTCGGCCAGCGCGAGGGTGAGGGTCCGGCACACCTCCAGGACGTCCTCCGTGAAGAGGGCGGGCACCGCCGGGGCGACCGCCGAGGGTACGGCATCGACGCCGGCCAGCTCCCGTACCAGCGCCCCGAATTCGACGAAGGCGGCCGCCGACTCCGGCCGCTCCTCCAGCAGTTCGGCCACCCGGTCCAGCTCCGCACCCCGCCCGGGCCAGAACTCCCCGAGGGCCTCGCGGGTTCCGGGGTCCAGCGCCGTCCCGAAGCCGGGCTCGGCGAGCGCGCCGGGCGTTTCGAAGTCCGGTATCGGCTCGTCCGAGAACCGGATCGAGGGCCATACGACACCCACGTACCCCAGCCGTACCTGCGGCCCCACCAGCCCCGGGAAGGGCGCGAAGAACCGGTCGTAGAGCCGGGTCGCGGTGGACCGGTCGCTGTTCCATCCGTGCGCGAAGACCAGCAGGTCGGTGGCCTCGATCCGGGCCACCGCCTCCCGCGTGGCCCCGTCCACGTCCCCCTCCGCGTCGAAGGTCAGCTCCGCGTACGGCCCGACCCCGATCCCCGTCGCACCTGACATGACGTCCCCCTCCACGCCGCGCCTACCGGTGCCACCAGCATCCTGCTGCGGCCCCGGCCCGGCTAGAGGTCGGCTCACCCGTACCGCAGGTACTCCCCGCGCACCGCCTCGAACCGGGCCAGGCCCGCCGCCCAGTCGCCCGCGACCTCCTCCACCCCGGCTCCCGCGTCGACCAGCTTGCGCACCCGGTCCGAGCCCGTAAGCCGGTCGATCCAGTGGTCCTCGCGCCAGGCGAAGCCGCTCCACGTCCGCCGTGCGGTCACCAGCAGGCCGATGCCGGCCCGGACCGGATCGAAGGCCTGCCGGTCGTGCACGATCAGCCGGACCCCGCCGCAGACCTTCCCCACGTGCTTGGAGAACGTGGGCGTGAAGTACGCCTCCCGGAACCACACCCCGGGCAGCTCCAGCGCGTTCGCCGCCTCCGCCCACCGGCGGTCGATGCCCTCCGCGCCCACCACCTCGAAGGGCGTGGTCGTCCCGCGGCCCTCGGACAGGTTGGTCCCCTCGAACAGGCAGGTGCCGGCGTACGCGAGTGCCGTGTCCGGGGTCGGCATGTTCGGGCTCGGCGGCACCCAGGGCAGCCCGGTCTCGCCGAAGAACGACTCCCGCCGCCACCCGGTCATCTCCACCGTGCGCAGCCTGACCGGCTGATCGGTCAGGAACTCGCCGTTGAAGAGCAGGGCAAGCTCCGCCGCCGTCATCCCGTGCGCGAGCGCGATCGGCTCCCGGCCCACGAAGCTCGCGTACGACCGCTCCAGCACCGGCCCCGCCGCCCGCCGGCCGCCCACCGGGTTGGGCCGGTCCAGCACCACCACCGCCTTGTCGGCGAGCGCCGCGGCGCGCATGCAGTCGTAGAGCGTCCAGATGTAGGTGTAGAACCGCGCCCCGACGTCCTGGATGTCGAAGACGACGGTGTCGATCCCGGCCGAGGTGAACACGTCCGCGAGCCGCTGCCCGCTCTTGTCGTACGTGTCCCACACCGGCAGGCCGGTCGCCGGATCCCGGGAGGCCCCCTCGGAGCCCCCGGCCTGGGCCGTCCCGCGGAACCCGTGCTCCGGCCCGAACACCGCGACCAGGTTCACCCGTTCGTCCGCGTGCAGTACGTCGACCAGGTGGCGGGCGTCGGCGGTGATCCCGGTGGGGTTGGTGACCACCCCGACGCGCTGACCGGCGAGTACGGCGTACCCGTCCGCGGCGAGCCGCTCGAAACCGGTGCGCACCCGGTCCGCGCGCCCGGCCCGGCCGGCCGGCTCGCGGCTCGGCGAAGAGGCCCCCACGGCCCCCACGGCCCCCACCGCTCCCATGGCCCCCGCCAGTCCCAGCAGCCCGCGTCGCGACAGCGTCATCCGGCCACGCTAGGAGGCAGACCCCTTCCGCCCCGACATACCGACTGGTTAGTCTGCCCACGATCCCCCATCCGGCCACGAAAGGTGATCTCCGTGAGCGCGTACCAGGACCAGCGAGTCGTCGTCACCGGAGCGGGCGGCGGCATCGGCGCGGCCCTCGCCCGTCGCTTCGCCGCCGAGGGCGCGACCGTCGTCGTCAACGACATCGACACCGCCAAGGCGGCCGCGGTGGCGGACGAGATCGGCGCCCGCGCGATCATGCTGACCGGTGACGCCTCGACGATCGTGCCCGAGGCCCGCGAGGCACTCGACGGCAGGATCGACGTCTACTGCGCCAACGCCGGACTCGCCGCGGGCGGAGACGCGTTCGCCGACGAGGACGTCTGGGAGGCGGCCTGGGACGTCAACGTCATGGCCCACGTCCGAGCCGCCCGCATGCTCCTGCCGGCGTGGCTGGAGCGGGAGGAGGGCCGCTTCGTGTCCACCGTCTCCGCCGCCGGACTGCTGACCATGATCGGGGCGGCACCGTACAGTGTCACCAAGCACGGTGCGCTCGCCTTCGCCGAATGGCTCTCGCTGACCTACCGCCACCGCGGTGTCCAGGTCCACGCGATCTGCCCGCAGGGGGTGCGCACCGACATGCTGACCGCCGCGGGCTCGGCGGGCGAACTCGTCCTCGCGCCGACCGCGATCGAGCCCGAAGCGGTCGTGGACGCACTGTTCGACGGCATGGAGAAGGGCCGGTTCTTGATCCTCCCGCACCCCGAGGTCGCGGACTTCTACGCGGCCCGCGCCACCGAACCGGACCGTTGGCTCAGCGGTATGAACCACCTCCAGCAGAAGTGGGAGGCCCGGTGACCGAGTCCTCACCGGTGGCACCCGCTTCCTCCGCGTACGCGGCCAAGCCCTGGCTCGCCTTGCTCAGCCCGGCCCAGCGGGCCCCCGTCGAGCCGCCGCCGACCGTGCTGCACGCCTTCCGCGACGCCGTGGCCCGCGCCCCCGAGCGCACCGCGCTGGCCTATTTCGACGGCCGCACGAGCTACGCCGAGGCCGACGCGCTCTCCGACTCGGTCGCCGGCCACCTCGCCGCGCGGGGCGTCCGCCGCGGGGACCGGGTCGCCGTGATGCTGCAGAACACCCCGCACTTCGTGCTGGCCGTCCTCGCCGCCTGGAAGGCCGGGGCCGTCGTCGTCCCGCTCAACCCCATGTACAAGTCCGGCGAGGTCGGCCACATCCTGCGCGACTCGGGGGCGGCCGCGCTGCTCTGCGAGGGCGGCGCGTGGGAGGCGTACCTGGGCGAGACGGTGCGGGGGACCGGCGTGGGCACCGTACTGACCGCCCGCGGCGAGGACTTCCAGACCCGCAACGACCCCCGTGTCTTCCCGGCCCCCGGCACCGACTCCGCCCTCTCCGGCTCCCGCTGCGCCGAGGGGGCGGATCTGCTCACCGTGGCCCGCCGGGGCCACCCCGCGCCGCCGGACGCCCGCCTCACCGCCGCCGACACCGCCCTCATCAGCTACACCTCGGGCACCAGCGGCACCCCCAAGGGCGCCATGAACCCGCACGGTGCGCTCACGTACAACGCGGTACGGCAGGTCACCGGCCACCCCCTCCCCGAGGGCGCCGGCTACTTCGCCCTCGCCCCGCTCTTCCACATCACCGGCATGGTCTGCGAGCTCGCCGCCTGCTTCGCCAACGCCGGCACCCTCGTCCTCGCCCACCGCTTCGAGGCCGGGGTCGTCCTCGACGCCTTCCTCGAACACCGCCCCGCCTACACCGTCGGGCCGGCCACCGCCTTCATGGCCCTCACCGCCCACCCCGGCGCCACCCCCGACCACTTCGCCTCCTTCCAGGTGATCTCCTCCGGCGGGGCCCCGCTGCCGCCCGCGCTCGTCGAACGGCTGCGCGCCTCCTTCGGCTTCTACCTGCGCAACGGCTACGGCCTCACCGAGTGCACCGCCCCCTGCGCCTCGGTCCCCCCGCACCTCGAAGCGCCCGTCGACCCCGCCTCCGGCACCCTCTCTGTGGGCCTGCCCGGCGCCGAGACCGTCGTGCGCATCCTCGACGAGCAGGGCGCCGAGGTCCCCTTCGGCGAGACCGGCGAGATAGCCGTCCGCGGCCCGCAGGTCGTGCCCGGCTACTGGGGCCTGCCCGCCGACACCGCCAAGGCCTTCCCGGACGGCGAACTGCGCACCGGGGACGTCGGGTTCATGGACGCGCACGGCTGGCTCTACGTCGTCGACCGCAAGAAGGACATGATCAACGCCTCCGGCTTCAAGGTCTGGCCGCGCGAGGTCGAGGACGTGCTCTACTCCCACCCCGCCGTCCGCGAGGCGGCCGTCGTCGGCGTCCCCGACCCCTACCGCGGGGAGAGCGTCAAGGCGTACGTCAGCCTGCGCCCCGGCACCTCGGCCGACCCGGCGGAGCTGTCCGCGTACTGCGCCGCGCGCATCGCCGCGTACAAATACCCGCGTCAGGTGGAGATCCTGCCTGTCCTTCCGAAGACGACCAGTGGCAAGATCCTGCGACGGGAACTGCGCGACCGCGGCTGAAAACAGTCGGACGGTCGTACAGCTGGGAATGGGAAGGGAAGGTCGGCGCCATGGCTGCGAGGACCACGGAACCCGAAGGCACGCACGAGGCCCCGGTACCGCAGCGGCTGCTGGCCGTCGCCACCCGGCTCTTCGCCGAGCGCGGCTACGACCGCACCTCGGTGCAGGAGATCGTCGAGGCGGCCGGGGTCACCAAGGGCGCGCTCTACCACTACTTCGGGTCCAAGGACGATCTGCTGCACGAGGTGTACGCGCGGATGCTGCGCCTCCAGCAGCAGCGCCTCGACGCGGTGGCCGATTCCGACGCCCCCGTCGAGGAGCGGCTGCGGGCGGCCGCCGCCGACGTGGTCGTCACGACCATCGAGAACCTCGACGACGCGATGATCTTCTTCCGGTCGATGCACCAGCTCAGCCCGGAGAAGTTCAAGCAGGTGCGGGCCGAGCGCCGGCGCTACCACGAGCGCTTCCGGGCGCTCGTCGAGGAGGGCCAGCGTACGGGGGTGTTCTCCACCGCCACCCCCGCCGACCTGGTCGTGGACTACCACTTCGGATCCGTGCACCACCTGTCCACCTGGTACCGCACGGACGGCCCGCTCACACCGCAGCAGGTCGCCGACCACCTCGCCGACCTCCTGCTGCGCGCGCTGCGTCCGTAGGGAGCGCCGGGTAGTCGTTGTAGCCCTCCGCGCCCCGTACGTACATCAGGAACTCCGGCCGGATCTCGTTGAGCGGTGCGCCGGTGCGCAGCCGCTCGACGAAGTCGGGGTTGGCGAGGAACCCCCGGCCGAGTGAGACCAGATCGGCGCCCCCGGCCAGCAGGTCCTCGGCCCTGCGCCCGCCGCCGTCGGCCGCGACCTCCTCGTGGGAGAGCCGCGGGTTGGCGATCAGCGTGCCGGGCCAGGCCGCGCGGATCTCCCGGAAGAGGGGCGCGTCCGGGTCGGCGTGGACCTGGTGCAGGTAGACAGGGCCGACGTCCGCCAGGGCCTTGACCAGCGCCGGGTAGATCTCCTCGGTGTCGCCCTCCTCGATGCCGTTGACGTTCACTCCGGGCGAGATCCTTACGCCGACCCGCTCCGGGCCGATGGCCTCGGCGACGGCCCTGACCACCTCGACGGTGAACCGGATCCGGCCCTCCACGGACCCGCCCCATTCGTCCGTGCGCCGGTTGGTGTTCCCCGCCAGGAACTGGTGGAGCAGGTGGCCGTTGGCGGAGTGCACCTCCACACCGGCGAAGCCCGCCTCCACGGCGTTGCGGGCGGCGTTCGCGAAGTCGGCGATGGTGGACCGGATGTCCTCGGCCGTCATCTCGCGGGGGGCGACGGCGTCCCGGAGCCCGCCGGGGGTCTGCAGCGGTTCGGGGAACGGCACCGCGGACGGGGCGAGCGGGACGTGCCCGCTGGTGTCGGGGTGACCGACCCGGCCGCCGTGCTGGAGCTGGAGGAACATCCGCCCGCCGGCCGCGCGCACGGCATCGGTGACGCGGCGCCACCCGGCGATCTGCGCCGGGGTGTGGATGCCGGGGATGTGGGGGTAGGTCTGGCCGACGGCGTTGGGCGTGGTGCCCTCGGCGATGATCAGGGCGGCCGAGGCGCGCTGTGCGTAGTGGGTGGCCATGAGTGCGCCCGGCACGCCGTCGGCCCCGGCGCGGTTGCGGGTGAGCGGCGCCATGACCAGGCGGCCGGGGCGCTCCAGGCCCCCGAGGCGGGCGGTTTCGAAGAGGCGGGATGTGGTGGGTGCCTGCGGTGTGTGCGTCATGCCGGTACCGTAAAACCTGACACTGATGTCAGAATCAAGGCCGGGGTGGGGCATGCGGATCGGTGAACTGGCGGCGCGCAGCGGGGTGAGCGAGCGTTCGCTGCGCTATTACGAGCAGCAGGGCCTGCTGGTGTCCGACCGGACCCCCGGCGGCCACCGGGACTTTTCCGAACGGGCCGTCGACCGGGTCATCCGGATCCAGGAGCTGTACGCGGCCGGCCTGCACAGTACGAAGATCGCCCGGATCCTCCCGTGCATGCGCGACGAGGACGGCGGCCCGTCGGTGCGCGCGACCCCGGCGCTGGTGGCCGAACTGACCACCGAGCGGGAGCGGATCGACCGGATGATCGGCGATCTGCTCCGCTCCCGAGAGGTGCTGGACGAGGTCATCGTCGCGGCGGCGGGCCGTATCGACGCGACCCCGTAGGTGCGGGCTCAGCCCAGCGGCAGGACCTTGCGGCCCCAGGTCTCCTCGGTCACCACGGCGAAGGAGAGGTACCAGGCGATGCCGGCGCAGAGCAGGCCGAGCCAGCCGCCGACGCGGCCCAGGGCGGAGACCTGGGACAGGTCTCCGAGCGCCAGGAAGAGGAAGGTCAGCGCCGGCACGACGAAGAGCAGCCGGTGCGCGAGGTCCAGCTTCACGGCGGCGACGGACATGTAGGCGGTGGCGCCGGAACTCCAGCACGCCGGCGACGAACTGCGCGAGGCCGCCGTAGAAGAGGGCGAGCGGCAGTACGACGGCGCTGAGCGCCGCGTTCGACGGTCCACCGCCGCAGGACCGAAGCCCCGCGGCGGCCACTTGCTCCCGCTACGCCCGCCGGCGACTACAGGTACCGCTTCAGCTCCCGCCGGGCCAGCGACCGCTGGTGCACCTCGTCCGGACCGTCGGCCAGCCGGAGCGTCCGCGCCGCCGCCCACAGTTCGGCCAGCGGGAAGTCCTGGCTCACCCCGCCCGCGCCGTGCAGCTGCACCGCGTCGTCCAGGATCCGCACCACCGCCCGCGGGGTCGCGATCTTGATGGCCTGGATCTCGGTGTGGGCGCCCCGGTTCCCGGCCGTGTCCATCAGCCAGGCCGTCTTCAGCACCAGCAGCCGCAGCTGCTCCACCGTCACCCGGGCGTCCGCGATCCAGTTCTGCACGACGCCCTGCGCGGCCAACGGCTTGCCGAAGGCCTTACGTTCCACCGCGCGCCGGCACATGAGCTCGATGGCCCGCTCCGCCATGCCGATCAGCCGCATGCAGTGGTGGATGCGGCCGGGGCCGAGCCGCGCCTGGGCGATGGCGAAGCCGGTGCCCTCCTCGCCGATCAGGTTCGCCGCCGGGACCCGGGCCCCGTCGAAGACGACCTCGGCGTGGCCGCCGTGGTCGTGGTCCTCGTACCCGTACACCGTCATGGCCCGGCGGATCTCGACCCCCGGGGTGTCGCGCGGGACCAGGATCATCGACTGCTGGCGACGCGGATCGGAGCCCTCCGGGTCGGTCTTGCCCATCACGATGAAGATCCTGCAGTCCGGGTTCATCGCCCCGGAGATGAACCACTTGCGGCCGGTGACCACGTAGTCGTCGCCGTCCCGCTCGATCCGCGTCTCGATGTTCGTCGCGTCCGAGGAGGCCACCTCGGGCTCGGTCATGGCGAATGCGGAGCGGATCTCCCCGGCCAGCAGCGGCTCCAGCCACTGCTTCTTCTGCTCCTCGTTCCCGAACTGGGCGAGCAGCTCCATGTTCCCGGTGTCCGGGGCCGCGCAGTTGGTCGCCATCGGCGCCAGGTGCGGGCTGCGGCCGGTGATCTCGGCGAGCGGGGCGTACTGCAGGTTGGTGAGCCCGGCGCCGTACTCCCCGTCCGGCAGGAAGAGGTTCCACAGGCCCTGGCGGCGCGCCTCGGCCTTCAGTTCACCGAAGACGGCCGGGGTGTCCCAGGGCGAGGCCAGCCGCGCGCGCTGCTCGACGGCGAGGGCTTCCGCCGGGTAGACGTACTCCTCCATGAACGCGAGCAGCCGCTCGCGGAGTTCCTCGGTCCGGGCGTCGAATGCGAAGTCCATGCTGATCGGCTCCTCAGCCTTCCTGGAGGGTGGTCAGTCCGTGTTCGATGAAGACCGGCACCAGCTCGCCGATCCGGTCGAAGCCCGCCCCGACGGTCTGTCCGAGCGTGTAGCGGTAGTGGATGCCTTCGAGGATCACGGCGAGCTTGAACCAGGCGAAGGCCGTGTACCAGGCGATGGCGCCGGTGTCGCGGCCGGAGCGGGCGGCGTACCGCTCGACCAGCTCGGCGGGGGTCGGATGCCCGGGCGCCCCGCTCGTCGTGCTGACCGGCGATTCGGCCAGGCCCAGGTCGGAGCTGTACATCACCAGCAGCCCGAGATCGGTGAGCGGATCGCCCAGCGTGGACATCTCCCAGTCCAGCACCGCCCGGATCGTGTCGTCCGGCCCGCCGATCAGCACGTTGTCGAGCCGGAAGTCCCCGTGCACCACGGTCGGCGCGGGGGAGTCGGGCAGCGCCCGGCCGAGCGCGCCGTGCAGCTCGTCGATCCCGGCCAGCTCCCGCCCCCGCGAGGCCGCGAGTTGCTTGCCCCAGCGGCGCAGCTGCCGGTCGAGGAAGCCCTCGGGCCGGCCGAAGTCGCCCAGGCCCACCGACTCGGGATCCACCGCGTGCAGCTCGACCAGGGTGTCCACCAGGCCCAGCACCGCCCGCCGGGTGCGCTCCGGCCCGATCCCGGCGAGCTGGCCCGCCGTCCGGTACGGCACCCCGTCCACGTACTCCATGACGTAGAACGGCGCCCCCAGCACCTCCTCGTCCTCGCACAGCAGCACCGGCTCGGGCACCGGAACGGCCGTGCCGTGCAGCGCCGCGATCACCCGGTGCTCGCGGCGCATGTCGTGCGCGGTGGCCAGCACGTGCCCGAGCGGCGGCCTGCGCACCACCCAGCGGGCGGTCCCGTCGGTGATCTCGTACGTGAGATTCGACCGGCCGCCTTCGATCAGCCGGCCGCGCAGCGCCCCGGCCACGAGTCCCGGCCGCACCCGGTCGAGATGACCGCGCAGCCGCTCCAGATCGAGGCCCCGCGGGTCGGCTGAGGCTGAGGTCATGGTGCGCACCTCCGTACGGAGTTGACGATGTCGGATGGATGGAACGGTGCCATCATGCCGACCAGTCGGTATGCCGTCCAGAGTGCGGACCGAAAGAACCCCTTCGGTCCGGCAATGTCACCTCACGCGTGGCACAGGATCGGGGTCCCGCCGTTCATCGCCGTCATGTCCTTCAGCACCGCGAGGATGTCCAGCGGGGCGCCCTCCGGCTCCCCGGCCAGTTCCGCGTACGCCCGGTGCACGTTCGCCACCAGCCGCTCGCTCTCCCGCCAGCCCGCGAACTCGCCGAGATCGGCCTCCCGGGCCACCTCCAGCGGGGTCAGCCCCTTCGCCCGCCCCTCCCGGGCGAGCTCGGCCACGTACCGCAGGTAGCGCTCGGTGGACTCGTAGGCCGACCCGTCGGTCAGGGGCCCGTGGCCCGGTACGACGGTCTCCGCGTCGAGCGAGCGCAGCAGCTCCAGCGCCCGGAGCGATCCGGCCAGCGAGCCCATCGCCAGGAACGGGGTCCCCCCGGCGAAGACCAGGTCGCCGGTGAAGACCACCCGCTGCCGCGGCAGCCACACGATCGAGTCCCCGGTGGTGTGCGCGACGCCCGGGTGGATGACCTGCACCTCCGTCCCGCCGACGTGCAGGGTCATCCGGTCGCTGTAGGTGAGGTCGGGCGCGGTGATCTCTATCGCGCCGAAGTCCGTCGCCGGCCAGATCATCTCCAGCTGGTGCCCGGCGGCCAGCTGCTCGGCCCGCGCGTTGTCGTGCCCCAGGACCAGCGCCTCGGGGGCGAACACGCCGTTGCCGTAGGTGTGGTCGCCGTGGTGGTGGGTGTTCACCACGGTGCGGGGGAGCGGCACCCCGGCCGTCACGACCGCCTCGCGCAGGGCCAGCGCCCGCCGCTCGGTGGCGGCGGTGTCGACGAGCAGGGTCCGGCCGCCGTCGCTCACGAAGCCGGCGTTGTTGAGGCACCAGCCTCCGTCCGGCTGGACGTAGGCGTACACCCCGGGCGCGGGCTGGACGAGGTACGGATCGTCGACGGGCATCTGAGCTCTCCCCGGATCGCTGTGACAGGCGGACGGCATCCTGCCAGCCGTGGCGGTCCAGGGGGAGGGCGGGTATCGGTCCTGACCGGATCATCGGTCAGGCGGCGCGCCGGTCAGTGGTCGTCGTAGTGGCCGTCGTGCGCCGCGTGCCGGTGCCCGTCGTGCAGGTAGTCGACGTGGTCGCCGTGCTGGACGGAGTCGTGGCCGCAGTCGGCGCCGTGGGCGTGCGCGTGCCCGTCGTGGGTGGTGTGCCCGGGGGTCTCGCACTCGTCGTAGTGACCGGAGTGCTCCCGGTGCAGGTGGCCGTCGTGCGCGTAGTCCACGTGGTCGCCGTGCTTCACCTCCCGGTGCCCGCAGTCGGGGCCGTGGGCGTGCTCGTGGGAGGTGTGTTCGAGGTGTGTGGTGGTCATACGGCCGAGGCTAGTGCGGAACACCCCGGATCGCCCGTTGTGTCCGTTTGGCGTGTCCCGGGGGGAGAGCCGGGCGCCCGCTCAGAAGACCAGCGCCAGTGCGAACACCGCCAGCCCCACCGTGCACGCCACCGCCGCCAGGGCCGCCCGCGGGGCGAGCGCCCGCGGCCGGGCCGCCGACAGCGCCCGGATCCGACGGTGCGCCACCCCCAGGAACGCCAGCCAGAGCAGGGCGATCACCGCGGTCCCCGCGGCCGCCACCGGCGTACCGGATCCGTGCAGGGCCTGCCGTATCCCCAGCACCGCCACCACCGAGCAGGCCAGCGTCGTACGCCGCCACGCGAGCCGGGTCCGCTCCGGCTGGAGCCCGGCGTCGCGCGTCTCCCCGTAGGCGGTCACCGGCCCCGCGTCCAGCCCAGCAGTACGACCACCACCATCGCCACCGCGACCAGCCCGACCCCCAGGCTCAGCACCACCGGGAACCGCGACAGCGGCAGGTCCTCACCCCGCCGCATGGCCCGCTCGCACCGCACCCAGTGGTTCACCGCCCGCAGCGCACACGCCGCACCCACCGCCAGCAGCGCGAAGGCCATGGCGACCCGCACCCCCCACCGCAGGTCCGGCAGGAACTGGTCGACCGCGAACCCGCCGCCCACCAGGGCCAGCGCGGTCCGGATCCAGGCCAGGAAGGTCCGCTCATTGGCCAGCGAGAAGCGGTAGTCGGGGGTCTCGCCCTCGTCCCTCAGCCGCGACGGTGCGAACCACAGCCGCACATCCTTGACGAAGTCGATCACACACCCAATCTACGGCCCGCTACCCCGCGAGCCCGTGACCGCCCGGCGCACGGAACTCCCGCAGCCGCCGGTACGCCTCCAGCCCGTCCGGCACCCACGTCCACGAACCGTCGGCCACCCGCCGCTCCAGTTCGTCCTCCGCCACGAAGTCGTGCCAGGCCACCTCCGACACCTGCGGCCGCACCGGCAGCTCGCACCGCACCTCGTGCACGTACGACCACCAGGCCCCGCCCGGCCCCTCGTACAGGAACTTGAACAGCGGCACGGGCTGCGGCAGCCCCCGCACCCCGAGCTCCTCCTCGGCCTCCCGCAGCGCGGCCTCCTCGTAGCTCTCCCCGGCGCCCAGCACCCCGCCCACGAACATGTCGTAGGCCGAGGGGAACACCAGCTTCGAATCGGTCCGCCGGTGCACGAAGATCCGGCCTTCCGCATCCCTCGCCTGCACGAACACACAGCGGTGGATCAGCCCGTTCGCGTACACCTCACCGCGCGGGGCCTGTCCGACCACCCGGTCGTCCCGGTCCACCACGTCCAGCACTTCGTCAGCAGCACTCACACAGGTCATCCAACCACCGCTGTTGACTGGTTACCGCTCCGTAGCCAAGGATCTGCCCCACCACCGACGGAGGACGGGTATCGCATGACGTACGACGCAGACGTGATCGTGATCGGGGCGGGGCTCGCCGGCCTCGTGGCCACCGCCGAACTCGTCGACGCGGGCCGCAAGGTCATCCTGCTCGACCAGGAGCCCGAGCAGTCCATAGGCGGCCAGGCCCACTGGTCCTTCGGCGGGCTGTTCTTCGTGGACTCGCCCGAACAGCGCCGCATGCGGATCAAGGACAGCCGCGCCCTGGCCCTCCAGGACTGGCTGGGCACCGCCGGCTTCGACCGCGAGGAGGACGCCTGGCCGCGCCGCTGGGCCGAGGCCTACGTGGACTTCGCGGCCGGCGAGAAGCGCCCCTGGCTGCACGCCCAGGGCGTCCGCTTCTTCCCCGTCGTCGGATGGGCGGAGCGCGGCGGCTACGACGCCGACGGCCACGGCAACTCCGTCCCCCGCTTCCACATCACCTGGGGCACGGGCCCCGGCCTGGTGGCGCCCTTCGAGCGGCGCGTCCGGGCCGGCGTGGCCCGCGGCCTGGTCCAGCTGAAGTTCCGCCACCGGGTCACCGGGCTCTCCCGTACGGCCGGCGCGGTGGACACCGTGACGGGCGAGGTCCTGGAGCCCTCCGACGCCGTACGCGGCACCGCGAGCGGCCGCGAGGCCACCGGGGCCTTCTCCCTGCGGGCCCAGGCCGTGATCGTGACCAGCGGCGGCATCGGCGGCAACCACGACCTCGTACGGGCACAGTGGCCCGACCGGCTCGGCACCCCGCCGGAGCGGATGCTCTCCGGGGTCCCGGCGCACGTGGACGGCCTGATGCTCGGCATCGCGGAGTCGGCGGGCGCCAGCCACATCAACAAGGACCGGATGTGGCACTACACCGAGGGCATCGAGAACTGGAACCCGATCTGGGCCCGGCACGGCATCCGCATCCTGCCCGGCCCCTCCTCGCTCTGGCTGGACGCGACGGGCAAGCGGCTGCCCGTACCGCTCTTCCCGGGCTTCGACACCCTCGGCACCCTCGACCACATCATGAAGACCGGCCACGACCATACGTGGTTCGTCCTCAACCAGCGCATCATCGGCAAGGAGTTCGGCCTCTCCGGCTCCGAGCAGAACCCGGACCTGACCGGAAAATCGGTCCGCGGGGTGATCGACCGGGCGCGGCAGGCCGTGCCGGGGCCGGTCCAGGCCTTCATGGACAACGGCGCGGACTTCGTCGTCGAGCGCGACCTCGCCGCCCTGGTGCGCGGGATGAACGCCGTCACCAAGGAGGGCCTGATCGACGAGGACGCCCTGCGCCGCGTGATCACCTCCCGGGACCGGGAGATCGCCAACCCGTTCACCAAGGACCTCCAGGTGACGGCGATCCACGGGGCCCGCAAGTACCTCGGCGACAAGCTGATCCGCACCGCCGCACCGCACCGGATCCTGGACCCCGCGGCCGGTCCGCTGATCGCGGTACGGCTGTCGATCCTCACCCGCAAGTCCCTGGGCGGCCTGGAGACCGACCTCTCCTCGCGCGTCCTGACGGCCGGCGGCGAACCGCTGCCCGGCGTCTACGCGGCGGGCGAGGCGGCCGGCTTCGGCGGCGGGGGAGTCCACGGCTACCGCGCCCTGGAGGGCACCTTCCTCGGCGGCTGCATCTTCTCGGGCCGCGCGGCCGGACGCGCGGCGGCCAAGGCGGTGGGCTGAGCCCGACCGGCTGCGCCGACCCCGGCCCACTGCGCCGACCCCGGCCCACTGCGCCGACCCCGGCCGACCGAGCCGACCCCGGCCGACCGAGCCGACCCCGGCCGACCGCGTCGGAACGAGGCCGGCACCGGCCGGTGCGAGGCGCGCCATTCGGCCACGGACGCACATCCCTCGCCCTCGGCCGGCGCGTGCCCCAGGTCCACGCCGCCGAGCCGCAGAACCCGTACGTCCGTCACCCCCAGGACAGCCACCGGACACCCGGCGGAGTCCATGAGGGCCGTCCGCTGCCCCGCCCGGGGCAGCGGCTCGCCCTCCGCCCCGTAGCTCGCGAGCGACCCCGCCGTCGGTGTCTTCGCCCCGCTCAGGACGGCCGCCACCAGCCGGTCGCGCAGCGGCCCGGGGAAGGCCGGCAGGTACGGGGGAAGATCGTCGTACGTCGTCACCGGCCACCCCGCGGGTCCGCGCCGACGGCCCTCGCGAACCGGCACAACCACCCCAACTCACACCATCACCACAGCAGTTGAAACCCGCCACGCGCTGGACTGGACCTTGACTCGGAGCTGTGCGTACCGCTTTGCTGTCCGTGATCACGAGTGCGCTCACCGGCACGATCTCCGCCGTGCCCGGCCCGACCGGCCGGTCGCGCCACTCGCGTGCACCATGCATGTTTTTGGCCACCGCTCGCCGTTCACCGCTCGACCGGCTCCCACACGCTCACCCCGTCCCCGTCCGCCAGCGTCCTGGAGGGAAACCCGCGGATGTCCCCGCCTCCGCCGCCCCTCGGCCGCGCTCGCAAGCGTGATGCCCAGCTCTTCGACCCGGCCCTCTGCGACGCCGAACTCGTGGACGTACGCACGCAGTTCACCCAGGGCCGCTGGTCACGGGCCCGCTCCCTGCTCGTCGGCACCGGCGACGACTGGGACCGCCGCGGCCACCGCGTGGTCGTCCTCGCCGAGACCCCGGCGGCCACCGCCTGGGCCCGCGAATGGCTCCTCGCCGAACCCGAGAGCGCCGACGCCGCCACCCTCCTCGCCTGCGCCGCCGTCTTCGGCGCCCTGCGCCGCAAGGGCACCCCGGCCGCCGCCGAGGAGGCCTGCCGGCGCGCCGCGGCCCTGCTCCCCGCCGACCCCACCCCCTGGCTCGGACTGCTCCTGCTCTCCCGCGCCTTCGGCACCGAGGAGGAGTTCAGCCGCCACTTCGACCAGGTCCGGGCCCGCCACCGCGAGCACCACCACGCCCACCACCTGATGGTCGCCAAGCTGGCCGAACGCACCCCCGGCGCCGGCCAGGACCCGCTGCACGAGGTCTACGACTTCGCGGCCTGGGCCGCCGAGGAGTCCCCCGCCGACTCCCCGCTCGCCGTGCTCCCCGTCATCGCGCACGCCGAGCGCTACCGGGTGCTCGCCGCCCGGCACGGCCACCACCCCGACAGCGCCGCCGCCCACTGGTCCGGCCGGCGCGCCCGCCAGGTCCTGCGCTCAGCCTTCGACTGGTGGCTCGAATGGGAGCGCGAGGACCACCCCCGCAACCGGGTCGACCTCAACTTCCTCGCCCACGCCAAGCTCTGCGAGGGCCGCCCCGCCGAGGCCGCCGCCCTCTTCCACCGCATCGGCCGCCACGCCACCCGCGCCCCCTGGTCCTACCCGGACCTCGACCCGCACAAGGCCTTCCTCGCCGCGCGCAGCGCCGCACTCGGCACCGCCTGACGCCCGACGTCCCACCCCGAACGCATCAACCTCCGCCCCCCGAGAGACCCCCCGAGAGACCCCGCCCCCGAAAGGACGCCCCCATGCCGACGGGCAGATCCACCACGCTCCAGGACCCGGCCGAGATCCGCACGTACAAGGGCCAGGACCGGGCCCTGCGCGCCGACCGCCTCGGCACCGCGGGCCTGCTCCTCTCCGTACTCGCCGCCAGCGCGCCCCTGATGGTGGTCGCCGGCGTGATGCCCACCACCTTCGGCGTCATGGGCATCGTCGGCCAGCCGCTCCTCTTCGTCATCCTCGGCCTGGTCCTCGCCCTCTTCAGCATCGGCTACGCCGAGATGAGCCGGCACGTCC
This sequence comes from Streptomyces sp. NPDC059989, assembly GCF_042736975.1. NCBI lineage: Bacteria > Bacillati > Actinomycetota > Actinomycetes > Kitasatosporales > Streptomycetaceae > Streptomyces > Streptomyces sp. NPDC059989. The sequence goes on along the minus strand of NZ_JBHWUO010000034.1, from coordinate 27,040 downwards.
ACAACGCCGGCGCCTTCTACGCGTACATCGCCCGCGGCCTCGGCCCCACCGCCGGCGCGGGTGCCGCCCTCGTCGCCCTCGTCGCCTACAGCGCCATGCAGGTCGGCGTCTACGGCATCCTCGGCTTCGAGATATCCGGCCTCTTCGCCACCTACCTCCAGATCGAACTCGCCTGGTGGATACCGGCCCTGCTCGCCGTCGCCGCCACCGGCGCCCTCGGCTGGCTCAAGATCGACCTCAACGCCAAGGTCCTCGGCGTCCTCCTCCTCATCGAGTGCGCCCTCGTCGTCGTCTTCGACCTCGCCGCCCTCGGCAAGCCCGGCGCCGAAGGCCTCTCGCTGCACGCCTTCAACCCCGAGACCCTCAGCGGCCCCGGCCTCGGCACCGCCCTGTGCTTCTGCATCGCCGCCTTCGTCGGCTTCGAGCAGTCCCCGGTGTACGCCGAGGAGACCAGCAAGCCGCACATCGTCGTCTCCCGGGTGATGTTCCTCGCCGTCGGCTTCGTCGCCCTCTTCTTCGCCCTCAGCGCCTGGGCCCTCACCGTGGCCACCGGCCCCGCCGAGGTCGTCAAGACCTCCGCCGAGGCCGGCCCCGGCCTGCTCTTCCAGCTCACCCAGGACCGCCTCGGCGCCACCTTCACGGACGTCCTGCACGTGCTCTTCGTGACCGGCATGTTCGCGGCCATGCTCAGCTTCCACAACGTGGTCGCCCGCTACGCCTTCGCCATGGGCCGCGAGGGCCTGCTCCCGGCCGCCTTCGGCCGGACCAACGCCGGCACCGGCGCCCCCGGCACCGGCTCCCTCCTCCAGACCGGCATCGCCGCCGTCGTGGTCATCGCCTTCGCCGTCACCGACGACCTGCCCGCCGGCGACCCCACCGCCCCCGTCCTGCACCTGTTCACCTGGATGGGCAGCGTCGGCGCCCTCGGCGTGACCCTTCTCATGGCCGCCGCCTCCTTCGCCGTCATCGCCTTCTTCGTCCGCCGCGGCACCGCGGGCGCCCAGGTCTGGCGGCTCGTCGCGGCCGGCGCGGCCGGCCTCGCGCTCCTGGGCATCGCCGTCTACACCGTCAAGGACTTCGGCGTCCTGGTCGGGGCCGAGGAGGGCTCCGCGCTCAGCTGGGCCCTGCCCGGGATCATCGGCGCCGCCGTGGTGATCGGCCTGGTCTACGGAGTGGTCCTGCGCAGCAGCCGCCCCGAGGTGCACGCCCGCATCGGCCTCGGGAACGAGGCCTTCCGCCTCGACCAGGCGGCATCGGCCACCCCGGGAGACTGACCGGCAGACCTCGCTTTCCAGCCCCTACGAAGCCCCCGACACCCCTTTCCAAGGTCGTCGGGGGCTTCGGTGCTTACGGGGCCGATTTTGGCGGGTAGCGGAACCCCATGGTCTATTTGGGCGACCACACCACCGGACCGCAGCACAGGGGACACCACCCAGCTCCCCTGCACGGCGGTCCGCACCTGCCTGTCCCACCCACGAAGGCGAAGTCATACATGAGTGACCGCACCTTGACCGAGGCCACCGCCCCGGCGTCTTCCCGCCATGTCGACGCCGGCGACGAGGGCTACAGCAAGGACCTCAAGTCCCGCCACATCAACATGATCGCGATCGGCGGGGCGATAGGCACCGGCCTGTTCCTCGGCGCGGGCGGCCGCCTCGCCGGCGCCGGCCCCTCCCTCGCGATCGCCTACGCGGTGTGCGGAGTCTTCGCCTTCTTCGTCGTACGGGCCCTCGGCGAGCTCGTCCTCTACCGCCCCTCCTCCGGCGCCTTCGTCTCGTACGCGCGCGAGTTCATGGGGGAGAAGGGCGCCTACACCGCCGGCTGGCTGTACTTCCTGAACTGGTCGACGACCACCGTCGCCGACATCACCGCCGCCGCGACCTACGCCCACTTCTGGTCGCTGTTCACCGACGTCCCCCAGTGGGTCCTCGCCTTCATCGCCCTCGCCATCGTCCTCACCGCCAACCTGATCTCGGTGAAGTACTTCGGCGAGATGGAGTTCTGGTTCTCGCTCGTCAAGGTCGCCGCCCTCGTCGTCTTCCTGATCGTCGGCATCTGGCTCGTCGCCACCAGCCACGACATCGGCGGCAGCACCCCGGGCCTCGCCAACATCACCGACAACGGCGGACTCTTCCCCTCCGGCGTCCTGCCGATGCTCCTGGTGATCCAGGGCGTGGTCTTCGCGTACGCCTCCGTCGAGCTCTGCGGAGTCGCCGCCGGCGAGACCGAGAACCCCGAGAAGATCATGCCGAAGGCCATCAACTCGATCATGTGGCGCGTCGGCCTCTTCTACGTCGGCTCCGTGGTCCTGCTCGCGCTGCTGCTCCCGTACACGGCGTACTCCTCCGACCAGAGCCCCTTCGTCACCGTCTTCGACAAGCTCGGCGTCCCCGGCGCCGCGGGCATCATGAACCTGGTCGTCCTGACCGCAGCCCTCTCCAGCCTGAACTCCGGCCTCTACTCCACCGGCCGCATCCTGCGCTCGATGTCTCTCTCCGGCTCGGCCCCCAAGTTCACCGGCCTCATGAACAAGGGCAAGGTCCCCTACGGCGGCGTCCTCTTCACCGCCGCCTTCGGCCTGGCCGGCGTCGGCCTGAACAAGCTGATGCCCAAGGACGCCTTCGAGATCGTCCTGAACTTCGCCTCGCTGGGCATCCTCGGCACCTGGGCGATGGTCATGATCTGCTCGCTCCACTTCTGGCGCCGGGCACAGCGGGGCACGCTGGAGCGCCCGTCCTACCGCCTGCCCTGGGCCCCGTACACCCAGCTCGTGACCCTGGCCTTCCTCCTCACGGTGCTGGTCCTGATGTGGTGCGACGGCGGCGTGGGCCGCACCACGGTGATGTGCGTCCCGGTCATCGGCGCCGCCCTGGTCGGCGGCTGGTTCCTGGTCCGCCGCCGGGTCGCCGAACTCGCCGCCTCCCGCGGCTGACACCGAAACCCCGAGGGCCCCGCCGCCCGGACTCGCTCCGGGCGGCGGGGCCCTCGTGCACGTCCCGGGCCGTCAGGGCCGGGCGGAGCCCCGGCCGGCCGGTACGAAGGAGTCCAGCGCCGCGTCGAAGTAGCCGCGCGCCTCGGCGGACCGGCCGACGGGCGCCGACACCCACACGTCGTACAGCACCCCGTCCTGCTCCCAGCACTCGTCGAAGGTGTGCCGGGCGCCCTCGGCCGCGGTGAAGCCGTCCCAGGTGAACTCCCACAGGGCGGCCGGCAGCCCGTCGTGCGTCGTCGGGACGACCTTGTTGTCCCGGTAGCCCGGATTGGTCTCCGGGCCCTGCTGGTCGGAGCGCCGCATCGCCCCCAGCGGCCCGCCGGCCGGTGGCGCCGTCATCTTGATCCCGATGCGCACGGACCCGTCCGGCGACCCGTAGAACACCCGCTGGTCGTCGGTACTGCGCCGGTATCCGGCCGGTACGGCGAGGCTGAAGCCCTCTACGTCCGAGACGATCCGGTACCCGGCCGGCGCGGGCCGCACCGACCCGACGGCCACGGCCGACGGCGACACGGACGCCGATCCGGACGGGGAAGCGGAAGGGGAAGCGGAGGACGAGGACGGCGACGGCGACGCGGACACGGACCCGGACGCGGAGAGGGACGGGCCGGCGGCGCCCGCCGTCCCACCGGACCCCTTCCCCGACTTCCCGTCGTCGCCCAGCAGTGTGGTCGCCGTCACCGTGCCGCCGACCGTCGCGAGGATCAGCGCCGCGACCAGCCCCACCCGCAGCGCCGCCCGCCGCCGCCCGGATTCCGCCGGCAGCGGGCCGGCGGGCCGGGTGACCCGCTCGGTCGGGGTGTACGCGGCGACCGGCAGCGGCTCCGCCCCGTCCGCGCCCGCCGCACAGGCCGACAGCATCCGCGCCGCCTCCGCCGCGCCCAGCCGCCGCTCCGGATCCCGCTCCAGCAGGCCGCGTACGACCGGCACGAGCGGCCCCAGCCGCTCCGGCGGCCGGATCTCGTCGAACACGACGGCGTGCAGGATCCCGCCGATCGAATCCCGGTGGAAGGGCGACTCGCCGGCCACGGCCGCACACAGCAGGACACCGAGCGACCACAGGTCGGCCGCGGGCCCGGCCTCCGCGCCCTGCATCCGCTCGGGCGCCGTGTACTCGGGCGAGCCCACGAAGGCCCCGCTCTCGCTGATGGTCGTCGCCCCGGCGAGCCGCGCGATCCCGAAGTCGGTCAGAACCGCCCGCCCCGTACCCGCCTCCACGAGGACATTGGCCGGCTTCACGTCCCGGTGCAGCACACCGCGGTCGTGCGCCGCCCCCAGCGCACCGAGCAGCGCGAGCCCGAGCCGCGCCGCCTCGCCCGGGGTCAGCGGCCCCGAGCCGGCGAGCCGGTCGGCCAGCGAGCCGCCGTCGACGAGCTCCATGACGATGAAGGGGATCCCCTCGTGCTCCACGACGTCGTGCACGACCACGACGTGCGGATGCCGGATCTGCGCGACGACCCGCGCCTCCCGCAGGGCCCCCATGGCCTGCGTACCGGCGTCGACATGGAGCTCCTTGACGGCCACCGGCCGCCCGAGCAGCTCGTCGGCGGCCCGCCAGACGGTCCCCATGCCGCCCCGGCCGAGCCGCTCCTGAAGCCGGTAACGGCCACCGATCACCGTGCTGTTGCCCGGACCGTCCTGCGCCACGCTGTTCCCCCCGTCCGCCGGTCACGGCCATGATGCCGTACCGGGCGGGCGATACACCGCGGTCCGCAAACGCAAAGAACCCCACCGAAGTGGGGTTCCTGCTCTGTGTCCGAGGGGGGACTTGAACCCCCACGCCCGATAAAGGGCACTAGCACCTCAAGCTAGCGCGTCTGCCATTCCGCCACCCGGACAAGGTGTCTGTCTCGCGTCCCTCGCGGGCCGTTCCGACGTGGAAAACATTACCAAACATTCCGGGGTCCTCGATCACACCCCCCGGTGACCGGGGATCGCCCTTGGGCGGAGCGGCCCGGAGCGGGAGGATGGGGGCAGTTCGGTACTGATCAGTGGGAGGAAGCAGCGTGAGCGAGTCGAGCGCGGGCAGGACCGTCTCCGGCGAGGACGAGGTCGTGGACCTCTGCCGGGACCTCATCCGGATCGACACCAGCAACTACGGAGACCACTCGGGCCCCGGCGAGCGCAAGGCGGCCGAGTGGGTGGCCGAGAAGCTCGCCGAGGTCGGGCTGGAGCCGCAGATCTTCGAATCGCACAAGGGGCGGGCCTCGACCGTCGCGCGGATCGAGGGGGAGGACCCCTCGCGGCCCGCACTGCTGATCCACGGGCACACCGACGTGGTTCCGGCCAATGCGGCCGACTGGACGTACGACCCCTTCGCGGGCGAGATCGCCGACGGCTGCCTGTGGGGCCGCGGCGCCGTCGACATGAAGGACATGGACGCGATGACGCTGGCCGTCGTGCGCGACCGCATGCGCAGCGGGCGCAAGCCCCCGCGGGACATCGTGCTGGCCTTCCTCGCCGACGAGGAGGCCGGCGGCGTCTACGGGGCGCGGCACCTCGTCGACAAGCACCCGGAGCTCTTCGAGGGCGTCACCGAGGCCATCGGCGAGGTCGGCGGCTTCTCCTTCACGGTGAACGAGAACCTGCGGCTGTACCTGGTGGAGACCGCCCAGAAGGGCATGCACTGGATGCGGCTCACGGTGGAGGGCACCGCGGGCCACGGCTCCATGACCAACAACGACAACGCCATCACGGAGCTGTGCGAGGCCGTGGGCCGCCTCGGCCGCCACCAGTGGCCGGTGCGCGTGACCAAGACCGTACGGAGCTTCCTGGACGAGCTCTCGGACGCGCTCGGCACCCCCCTGGACCCGGACAACATGGACGCGACGCTCGCCAAGCTCGGCGGCATCGCCAAGATGGTCGGCGCCACCCTGCGCAACTCGGCGGCCCCGACCATGCTCGGCGCCGGCTACAAGGTCAACGTCATCCCCGGCCAGGCGACGGCCCACGTGGACGGCCGCTTCCTGCCGGGCTACGAGGACGAGTTCTTCGCCGACCTCGACCGGATCCTCGGCCCGCGCGTGAAGCGGGAGGACGTCCACGGGGACAAGGCGCTGGAGACGGACTTCGACGGCCGTCTGGTCGATGCCATGCAGGGCGCCCTGAAGGCCGAGGACCCCATCGCGCGGGCCGTCCCGTACATGCTCTCGGGCGGTACGGACGCCAAGTCCTTCGACGACCTGGGCATCCGCTGCTTCGGCTTCGCGCCGCTCCAACTGCCGCCGGAACTGGACTTCGCCGGGATGTTCCACGGCGTGGACGAGCGGGTGCCGGTGGACGGTCTGAAGTTCGGCGTTCGGGTCCTCGACCGATTCATCGACAACGCCTAACGGCCGGGAATCGCAGAGGTGTGCGCAAACCACTGAGAAGAGTGAATGCGCTCATACGCTCGTAGCCCCGGTGATCCCTCCTCGTTACAGGTGGTGCGGTCCGCGGCTGGGACCGCATTGCCTACTAGGAGGAACAATGATCAAGAAGGTTGTAGCCGCTGCGGCTGCCACGGGTGGCCTGGTTCTCGCGGGTGCGGGTCTGGCTGTCGCCGACGCGGGTGCCCAGGGTGCGGCCATCGGCTCCCCCGGTGTCCTGTCCGGCAACGTCGTCCAGGTCCCGATCCACATCCCGGTGAACGTCTGCGGCAACACCGTGAACATCATCGGCCTGCTGAACCCGGCCTTCGGCAACACCTGCGTCAACGCCTGACGCGTCTGAAGTCCTGAGCCCCGGAACGCACGCCAGCGTTCCGGGGCCGCCGGGCTTTCCGGCCCGGAAACCTCAGTTTCGGCGTACCAGGCGGGGGAGCCTCGTACGGCCTGTACGTCGAGCGATACGTACACACCAGGGGACGAGTACAGATGCGACGACCGGCACAGGCCACCAGGAAGACCCTGATCACCATGGCTGCCGCGGGCGGTGTCCTCGCGATGGGCGGGGGGTACGCACATGCGGACTCCGGCGCCTCGGGGCATACCGCGAACTCTCCGGGACTGCTGTCCGGGAACACCGTGCAGGCGCCCGTGGACGCACCGGTGAACGCGTGCGGGAACACGGTCACGGTGGTGGGGGGCCTCAATCCGGCCTTCGGAAACCACTGCTTCAACGGTTCGGGCCACGGCGGCAAGCCGGAACACCCCGGACACCCGGGGCACCCGGGCAGCCCGGGCCACCCCGGACACCCGGGCGGCGGCGACGAGCCGTGCGACGACCATCCGGAACACCCCGGGAACCCGGGCAACCCCGGCAACCCGGGTACGGAGAACCCCGGCAACCCGGGTCACCCGGGCCAGCCCGGTACGGAGAACCCCGGAAACCCGGGCAATCCCGGCACCCCGGGCGGGCACACGCCGGGCAACCCCGGTACGCCGGGCGGCCACACGCCGGGGTACCCGGGGACTCCCGGTACTCCCGGTACGCCGGGTACCGAGACCCCCGGCCACGGGCAGAACCCCGGCACTCCGGGCGGCGGCACCGGCACCGGCCCGGGCACGGGCTCCGTCACCCCCGTCACGCACCCCGGCCCCGCCACCGGCGGGAGCGACGGCACCCCCGGCCAGTCGGCCGGTCTCGCCGCCACGGGTGCCGGCGACGTCCTCACCGCCGGCCTCCCGCTCGCGGGCGGCCTGCTGCTGGGCGGCGCCGTGCTCTACCGGCGCGCCCGCAACGCCGCCTGACGGACACTCACGACGCGGGCCCCGCCGGCGCGGGGCCCGCGTCACCAGGTCGCGCGGACCTGGCGGATGATCCGGCGGCGCAACCGCACGCGGCGGCTGCCGTCCCGGTGCAGGGACAGGCGGTCGAGCTCCCAGTTCCCGTACTCGGCGTGGTCGGTCAGCAGGCGGGTCGCCTCCTTGCGGGGAACCCCGCGAGGCACGTACACGTCGACAAATTCGTATTCCGGCATCGCATCTATTGTGCGGGCAGAGCCCTGCTACGGATAGCGTCTGCCCTATGTCTGATGCCGCTCTGCCCACTGTTGCCGAGGTACGCGCCGCCGCCGAGGCGGTCAAGGCCGCGCTCGACCGCCACCTCGCCGCGGTCGAGCGCAGGACCGGGGACGATGATCCGGAGGTCTACGCCGCCTTCAACGAGCTCGCCGCCGCGGCCGAGGAGTACGACGAACTCCTCTACGACCGCTACGACGAGGTCACCCCCTTCGAGATCCCCACGCCCGAGGACGGTGTCCCGTACACCGGCCCCACCGAGCCCGCCGCCTTCAGCGTGCTCATCCGCCGCGACTACGCCGTGGTCGAGCCGCCGCGGCTGATCGCCCAGGCCGAACGGGTCGCCGCGCACGACCGCGAGGCCGAACTCGTCCACGACGGCGGCACGGCCGGCGCGCTGGGCGTGCTCTTCGGGGAGTACGAGCCCGACGAGATCGCCTCCCGCTACAAGGAGTTCGGGCTGGAGGAGGGCGATTCCACGCTCTGGATCGCGGCGTTGGAGGAAGTGGCCGAACCGGGGGAGTGGCTGGGCTCGCCCTTCGAGCACACCGATCCGGAGGACGTGCTGCACCGCTTCGACGTCAGCGCCGTCTTCGACGAGGACGAGGACGAGGACGAAGATGAGGGAGCGGACGAGGCCGCGGAGCCGGGGCTGACCCCGGCCTGATCCGGAAGCGGCCCCGCCCCGACGCGGGGCGGGGCCGTTCCCGGGCTGCTTGCTCCGGCTACTGCGGCTGCTCGCCGGCCGCCGCCGCGAGGGCCGAGAGCAGGCCCGCCAGCCGGGTCGTACGCGGCTTCGGCAGCACCTCCGCCACCGCGTGCGGCAGCGCCTGGTCCACGCCGTGCACCACCGACAGGTGCCGCTCGGCCCGCCCGAACGCCGTGTACACCCAGTCCCGCGAGAGGGCCTGCGCCGCGTCACCCGGCAGTACGACGACCACCGCGGGCCAGCGCGCGCCGACGGCCTGGTGCGCCGTCACCGCCCAGCCGTGCCGCACCTGGGACTCCACGAGCTCCTTCGGTACGACGACCCGTGCGCCCGCGCGGTCCAGGTGCAGCCCCTCCGCATCGGCCGACACCACCCGGGCCGGCAGCGCCCGCCCGGGCGAGGGCACGTGGACCACGCGGTCGCCGGGGTCGAAGCCGCCGAACCGGCCCGGGCCGGGGTTCAGCCGCTCCTTGAGGGCGGCGTTCAGTGCCCGGGTCCCCGCGGAGCCGCCGTGGCCCGGGGTGATCACCTGCACGCTGTCGGCCGGGATCCCGAAGGCCCGCGGAACCGACTCGGCCACCAGCTGCACGGCGCGGTGCACGGCCTCCCCGGCGTCGCGCACCGGGACGATGACGACCTCCTTGCCGGGGGCGTCGACCTGGTTCAGCTCGCCGATGCCGATCCCCGAGACCAGCTCGCCGATCGGGCCCGGGTCCGGGACGCGGGAGACCACCTGGGGGCAGGCCGGGGCCGCCAGCAGATCGGCGAACACCCGCCCGGCCCCGGCGGAACCGAGCACACCGGGGTCTCCGGAAAGGACCAGCCGGGCCCCGTCCGGCACGGACTCCACCAGCGCGGCCGCGGTCTCCACGTCGAGTTGGGGCGCGTCGAGGACGAGCAGCAGGTCCAGCGCGAACTGCCCGTCGGCATCCCGGCCGGGGCCCTCCGTGCCCGACAGCAGCCCGGCGACGGTGACGCCCTCGGCGGAGGGGGCGTGCGCGGCCAGGCAGGCGCGCAGGCCCAGCTCCCGGGCGGCCGCCAGCAGCGCGAGCGGCTCGGCGCGGGCGGCCTCGCCGCCGGTGTGGGCGACCAGGCCGTGCGCGGCGACCGCGCGGATCAGCTCGGCGCCCGGTCCTCCCGGTGCGGCGGCCTTCTCCCAGTCGGCCGGGCCGTCGAAGGTGTTGGCGATGCGGGCCAGGCCGTCGGCCAGGCTCTCCTCGGCCATCGCGGAACCCTCCAGGCCCACGAGGATCCGTACGGGCTGCTCCTCGCCCTCCGGCACCGGGGCGCCCAGCGGCTCGTGGAAGACCAGCACCGTGCCCTCGCCGATGGCCTGCTCCAGGGCCTCGGCGGGGTCCGGTACGCCGTACTGGGCCAGGGCCTTCTCCAGGACCGGGGCCTCCAGCGCGGTGTGCCCCTTGAGCCCGGCCTGCACCAGCAGCCAGCCCACCAGGGCGGTGGTGCGGCGCTCGTCGCCGGGACCGGCCTCGGGGCCGAGGAGGGCGCGGGCGAAGCCGTCGGCCTGGGTCGGGCGGACGGCGGGGACGGCCAGCAGCCGCCAGGGGTCCTCGGCGAGCTGCTCGGCGGCGCCGTCGCCGAGGGCCGCGGCGGCGGGGGCGGCCAGCGTCTCGGGGGCGCCGCCGCGGGTCAGGACGGCGCGGACGGAGTCGACGGCGTCGGCGGAGGGGGCGGCGGTGGTGGCGGCCGGTGCCGGGGCCGGCTTGCGGGCCGGCGGGGGAGCGGGGGCCGCCTTGCGCGGCGCGGCCGGGGCCTCGTCGAAGTACAGGGCGGGCGGCTTCTCCCCGCTCTCCACGGCCCGTACGGCGGCCAGCAGATCGGCGGCCTTCCCGCTGAGCTTCGCTCCGGCGTCCACGGGCCCTTCCCGCTCGGCCTTGCGCCGGGCGATCCGCTCCCGCTCGACCTTCTGCGCCGCCAACTCGGCCTCGGCCTCGCTGAGCACGGGCTGTGCCTGCGCCCCGGCGTCGGCCTCTGTCCCGGCCTGGGCGTCGGCCTGGGCCCCAGCCCCGGCCTCGACCTCGGCGTCGGCCCCAGCCTCGGCCTGGGCCCCAGCCTCGGCGTCGGCCCCGAGCTCCGCGTCGGCCTCGGCCTCGGCCTCCGGGGTGGGCCCTGCGGGGCTTTCCCCCACCCCGCCCCTTCCCGAAACCAGGGGCTCCGCCCCTGGACCCCGCTCTTCGGCTTCGCCGCGGACGGGGCCTTCGGCCGCTTCCGCCGGCTCCGCCGCCGACCCATGGTCCCCGCCGCCTGCGGCGGTCGGCTCCGCCCCTGGACCCCGCTCTTCGGCTTCGCCGCGGACGGGGCCTTCGGCCGCTTCCGCCGGCTGCGCCGCCGACCCATGGTCCCCGCCGCCTGCGGCGGCCGGCTCCGCCGCCGGGCGGCCGTCTCCGCCTGCGGCGGACTCAAGGCGCTGCGCGCCGGACTCGCCGACGGAGACGGTGGCCGTCGGCGGTTCGGGGGTCTGGGGCTGCGCCCCTGCAACCCCGCCGCCCGCTTCGGCCGAGTCGGCATGCATGGCCGCCCCCGGTGCTTCGGCTCTGGTCATGGGGGTGTCCTCCGTGCTGTTCGGTCCGGCCTGGGCCGAGTCGGGGCCGGCTTCCTCCGCGGCAGCGGCTTCGGCTTGGCGGTCCGTACTCACAGCGTGCTCCAGTCCTGATCGGGGTAGCGGTGCTCGGGCGCCGAAACATCGTCCAGCGCCCGGCAGATCTCCTCCGGAAGACTAAGGGCCTCCACCGACAGAGCCGCCGCGAGCTGTGCCGACGTCCGCGCGCCGACGATCGGCGCGACCACCCCCGGCCGGTCCCGGATCCACGCCAGGGCCACCTGCAGCGGGGTGACGGCCAGGCCCTGGGCCGCCGTCACCACCGCGTCCACGATGCGGCCCGCCGCCTCGTCGAGGTACGGGTCCACCAGGGCGGCCAGGCTCGGCGAGGCACCGCGGGAGTCCGCCGGGATGCCTTCCCGGTACTTGCCGGTCAGTACCCCCCGCCCCAGCGGGGAGGACGGCAGCAGGCCGACCCCCAGGTCCAGCGCGGCCGGCAGCACCTCGCGCTCCACGCCCCGTTGGAGCAGCGAGTACTCCATCTGCGTCGAGGCCAGCCGGGTGCGCGTCCCCGGGGCCGCGAGCTGCCAGGTCGCCGCCTTGGCCAGCTGCCAGCCGCAGAAGCCCGCGACCCCCGCGTACCGGGCCCGGCCGCTGGACACCGCCAGGTCCAGCGCCTGGAGGGTCTCCTCCAGCGGGGTCGCCGGGTCGAAGGCGTGCACCTGCCAGAGGTCGACGTAGTTGGTGCCCAGGCGGGACAGCGAGTCGTCCAGGGCCGACAGGAGATGGCCACGGGAGCCGTCGAACCTACGGTCCGGATCCGGCACGCTGCCGGACTTGGTCGCGATGACCAGGTCCCGGCGCGGCACGAGCCCGTCCAGCAGCCGCCCGAGGAGGTACTCCGCCTCCCCGCCGCCGTACACGTCGGCCGTGTCGACGAGCGTGCCGCCCGCCTCCCAGAACGTCTTCACCTGTTCGGCGGCGGCTTCCTCGCCGGTGTCGCGGCCCCAGGTCAGGGTGCCGAGGCCGATCCGGGAAACGCGCAGTCCGGTGCGGCCGAGATGCCTCTGCTCCATGGACGCTGAGACTACTGGGGCACTGACGCGACGGAACCTGGCGCGCTACAGTCCCCGCAGACCGACGTTACTGCTCGGTAAACCCGGCACACCGTAAGGGGACGACATATGCGGCTCGGCATCAATCTCGGCTACTGGGGTGCGGGCATGGACGCCGACAACCTCGCCGTCGCCCAGGAGGCCGACCGCCTCGGCTACGACGTCTGCTGGGCCGCCGAGGCCTACGGCTCGGACGCCCCGACCGTGCTCGCCTGGGTCGCCGCGCAGACCGAGCGCATCGACGTCGGCTCCGCCATCCTCCAGATCCCGGCGCGCCAGCCCGCGATGACCGCGATGACGGCCGCCACCCTGGACTCCCTGACCAAGGGCCGCTTCCGGCTGGGCCTCGGCGTCTCCGGCCCCCAGGTCTCCGAGGGCTGGTACGGCGTCAAGTTCGACAAGCCGCTCGCACGGACCCGGGAGTACGTGGAGATCGTCCGCAAGGCGATGACCCGCGAGCGCCTCTCCTACGAGGGCGAGCACTGGACCCTCCCGCTGCCCGGCGGCCCCGGCAAGCCGCTCAAGCTGACCGTGCACCCGGAGCGCGAGCACATCCCGCTCTACATCGCCGCCATCGGGCCGAAGAACCTGGAGCAGACCGGCGAGATCGCCGACGGCGCCCTGCTGATCTTCCCCGCCGCCGAGCACCTGGAGGCGACCGCCCTCACGCACATCCGCGCGGGCCGCGAGAAGGCCGGGCTGACCATGGACGGCTTCGACGTCTGCCCGACCGTGCCGCTGGCCCTCGGCGAGGACGTGAACGCGCTCGCGGACATGTTCCGCCCCTACACCGCCCTGTACGTGGGCGGCATGGGCAGCCGGAAGCAGAACTTCTACAACCAGCTGGCCCAGCGCATGGGCTACGAGAAGGAAGCCGCCGAGATCCAGGACAAGTACCTGGCGGGCGACAAGACCGGCGCGGCCGAGGCCGTCCCGCACTCGCTGATCGACTCGACCACGCTGCTCGGCCCGGTCGAGCGGATCGCGGACGGGATGCGGGCCTACGCCGAGGCCGGCGTCACCACCCTCACGCTCGCCCCGGCCGGATTCACCCTGGACGAGCGGATCGCCGCCCTGCGTGCCGGCACCGAGGCCCTGGAGCTGGCCGGTCTCGCCTAGTGCTGTGACCGGGCCACAGCACCAGCTCCGGCGTCATGAAGGGGCCTGCGGCCGTGGTGGGGGCTCGGGGGGTCTTCCCCGCCACGGCCGACACAGCCAACAACGCTCCGGGCGCCCGCCGGGTTACGCACCGGGGGCCATCCCCTCGTTTCGTTCATTCGGACGAGTCGGACGACCCCTCGGTTGCCCGCCCCGGCGCCCGGGGTTTGACTCGGTGCATGCTCTCTGCCCGCAGCCTGTTCCAGGAGATCGTCGACAACGACGACTCCTTCCAGCTGTTCTGCTCCATCGCCGCCAGCGGGGAGTCCCAGGGAGGCTGGGAGAACGCCCGCATCGCCGCCCTCGTGCCGGACGGCATGCGCGATCTCGGCCCCAAGATCACCCGGCACGGCGCCGACGAGGAGAAGCACGGGCGGATCTTCAACGCCCTGCTGCGCAAGCGCGGCCTGCCGCCCGTCCCCGTACCCCCCGAGACCGACTACACGATGCTGCTGGAGCGCAGGGGCATCGGCCTCGCGCACGAGAAGCTGCGCCGCGAGGAGCCGCTGACCGAGCGCGACATCGTCGTCTACCTCTCGCACAGCCGCGTCACCGAGCAGCGGGCCGCCGACCAGATGGACATGCTGGTCAAGAACTTCGGCGACCACCCCGAGCTCGGCAGGGCCATCCGCATGATCAGCCACGACGAGGACAACCACCTCGCCTACTGCCACGAGGAGTTGCTGCGCCTTGCCCGGGAGGGCCACGGCCGCACGATCCAGCAGGTGCTGCGGGAGAGCGCGCTCGTCGAGATCGCCGTCTACCGGGACGTGAGCCTCGCCGTCATGGGTCACATGGGGCGGCTGCTGCACTGGCCCGTGCCCAAGGCGGCCGCGCTGGCCGCCGGCATCCGCGGGATGTACGCGTACGAGCGCTTCGCCGGCTGGCACCGGATGGTCGGCCTGCACATGCCGCAGCGGCGCGACGCGCTGGGCGGCGCACCGGTCACCTCGCCCGAGTTCGCCTGAGCCGAGCCCCAGCCCGATCCCGAGCCCGGGACCCGGCACGAACGCCGTGTCTCAGAGCCAGCCCCGGCGCTTGAACATCCGGTGCAGGCCCAGGCACACCGCCACCATGACCACCACCACCGCCGGATAGCCCCAGGTCTGCTTCAGCTCCGGCATGTGGTCGAAGTTCATGCCGTAGATCCCCGCCACCATCGTGGGGACCGCGGCCATCGCCGCCCAGGCCGAGATCTTGCGCATGTCGTCGTTCTGCCGGACGCCCATCTGCGCCAGATGCGCGGCCAGGGCGTCGGACAGCAGCCGGTCCAGGCCCTCGATGTACTCGTTCGCCTTGGTCAGGTGGTCGGCGACATCGCGGAAGAACGGCTGGGCGTGCTCGTGGACGAAGGGCACGTCCCCGAAGGCGAGCCGGTCCATCGGCTGCAGCAGCGGGCTCGTCGCCCGGCGGAACTCCAGCACCTGCCGCTTGAACCCGTAGATCCGGGCGGCGGTGTTCTTGGTGTCCGAGGAGTTCGGGGCGAAGACCTCCGCCTCCAGCTCCTCCAGGTCCGCCTGGAGCTCGGCGGCCACCTCGATGTAGTGGTCCACCACCGCGTCCGAGACCGCGTACAGCACGGCCGTGGGGCCGTGCCGCAGGACGTTCGGCTCGTGCTCCAGCCGCTGCCGTACGGCGGCCAGCGCGGCCCCCTCGCCGTGCCGGACCGTGACGACGAAGGAGTCGCCGATGAAGAGCATCAGCTCGCCCGTGGTGACCGTGTCGGTGGCCTCGTCGTACTGCACCGGCTTGAGGACGACGAACAGCGAATCGTCGTACACCTCCAGCTTCGGCCGCTGGTGCGCGGTCAGCGCGTCCTCCACCGCCAGCGCGTGCAGGCCGAACTCGCTCCGGACGTGGTCGAATTCCTTCGCCGTCGGCTCGTACATCCCGACCCACAGGAAGGCGTCGCCGGTGGCCCGCGCCTCCTCGAGGGCGTCGGAGAAGTCGTCCGGTCCCTCGGTACGGCGGCCGTCCCGATAAATCGCGCAGTCCACAATCACCCGGGCATTGTTCCCTGCCCCGGCCCCGCCCGCACGCCGGCGGCACCGCTCAGGACCTGGCCGGTCGTTCATGCCGGGCTCGCGGGGCCTGGCACGCACGCTCGCCGCGTTGTCGTCGGTCACCGACGCTCCGCGTCGATTCCCTCCTCCGCCTTGCGATCGCACGCACCAGGCCCCGCTCACTTTTCCGGCATGAACGACCGGCCAGGTCCTAGGCTGGCGCCATGGCCACGCTGATCCTCGTACGACACGGGCGGTCCACCGCCAACACCGCCGGACTGCTCGCCGGATGGACCCCGGGAGTGACCCTCGACGAGCGGGGCGCCGAGCAGGCCGCCGCGCTGCCCGGACGGCTCGCGGGGGTGCCCCTCGCCGCCGCCGTCACCAGCCCGCTGGAACGCTGCCGGGAGACCCTCGCCCCGCTGCTGGCCGCCCGGCCGGAGCTGGAGCTGCACACCGACGAGCGGATCGGCGAGTGCCACTACGGCGACTGGTCGGGCCGCAAACTCTCCGAACTGGCCGACGAACCCCTCATGAAGATCGTCCAGCAGCACCCTTCGGCGGCCGCCTTCCCCGGCGGCGAGTCCATGCGCGCCATGCAGGCGCGCGCCGTGGACGCCGTACGCGACTGGAACGCGCGGATCGAGGAGGAGCACGGGAGCGACGGCGTGTTCCTGATGTGCTCGCACGGGGACATCATCAAGTCCCTTGTCGCCGACGCCCTGGGCATGCACCTGGACCTCTTCCAGCGCATCCACGTCGACCCCTGTTCGGTGACCGCCATCCGCTACACCGCGACGCGGCCCTTCCTCTTCCGGCTGGGCGACACCGGGGACTTCGGCTCGCTCGTACCGCGCCCGGCCACACCGGACAAAGCAGTAGAAGACGGTGGGAACGCGGTCGTGGGAGGCGGCGCGGGCGCGGTGTGATCGAACGGCGCAGTAGGGTGGACTGGCCTTCTAAAAGCGCAGCCCTGCGCGCAGCCCTGCCTCTGCCGCCGAGACTTGGAGACTGGACGTGCCCCGTCAGGTGTTCCTCTACGACCCCCCGGACCGCTTCGTGGCCGGCACGGTCGGCTTGCCTGGACGCCGTACGTTCTTCCTGCAGGCCTCCTCCGGCCCCCGCGTCACCAGCGTCTCCCTGGAGAAGACCCAGGTCGCGGCGCTGGCCGAGCGGATGGACGAACTGCTGGACGAGGTCGTACGGCGCACCGGGGGCAACGCCCCCGTCCCCGCCGTCGCCCCCGCCGAGGCCGCCGACACCGCGCCCCTGGACGTCCCCGTCGACGAGGAGTTCCGCGTCGGCACCATGGCCCTGGCCTGGGACGGCGAGGAGCAGCGCATGATCGTCGAGGCGCAGGCGCTCGTGGAACTCGACGCCGACTCGGACGAGGATCTCGCCGAGGCGGAGGAGCGACTGCTCCAGGACGAGGAGAACGGCCCGCCGATGCTGCGGGTCCGCCTCACCGGCTCCCAGGCCCGGGCCTTCGCCAAGCGGGCCCTGGACGTGGTCAACGCAGGCCGCCCCCCGTGCCCGCTGTGCAGTCTGCCGCTGGACCCGGAAGGGCACGTGTGCCCGCGCCAGAACGGCTACCGGCGCCAGGCGTGACGGGGACGGGGGAACACGAGGAACTGCTCGCCAAGGGCGAGCTGACCGTCGTCGGCCGGATCCGGGAGGCGTCCAACGCCGTCCTGCTCTGCACGGTCGCGTACGAGGGCGTGAGCGCCGACTGCGTGTACAAGCCGGTGAAGGGCGAGCGCCCGCTGTGGGACTTCCCCGACGGGAACCTCGCCCAGCGCGAGGTCGCCTCCTACCTGGTCTCCGAGGCCACCGGCTGGGGCCTGGTCCCCACGACCGTGCTGCGCGACGGACCGTACGGCGAGGGCATGGTCCAGCGGTGGATCGAGACCCCCGAGGGCGAGACGCCCGGCGCGCAGCTGCTCGCGCTCGTCGAGGGCGAGGAGGCGGGGGAGGGTTGGAAGGCCGTCGCGCTCGCCGAGGTCGGCGAGGGACGCACCGCCCTGCTCGTGCACGCCGACGACCCCCGGCTGCGCCGGCTCGCCGTCCTCGACGCCGTGATCAACAACGGCGACCGCAAGGGCGGCCACCTGCTGCCCGCGCCCGACGGACGCCTCTACGGGATCGACCACGGCGTGACCTTCCACGCCGAGGACAAGCTGCGCACCCTCCTGTGGGGGTGGGCGGGGGAACCGCTGACCGCCGAGGCGCGCGAGGTGCTGGCCTCCCTGGCCGCCGATCTGGCCGACGGGGCCCCACTCGCCACCCGCCTGGCCGAACTGATCACCGCGGTCGAGCTGGCCGCCGTACGGGACCGTGTGGCGCAGCTGCTGCGCACCGGGATCCACCCGCAGCCGTCCGGGCAGTGGCCGGCGATCCCCTGGCCGCCGGTCTGAACAGGCCAATCGCGATACGCACAGATCCGGCCAGACCGCAAGAGTGCCGATCAAGACAACAGTGCAGGTCCGGTTCGTTTCCGGAACATCCGTCCGGTTAGGCTCGAGACATGCATGCCTGGCCCGCTTCCGAGGTCCCCGCCCTTCCTGGCAAGGGCCGCGACCTCGAGATCCACGACACCGCGACCCAGGGGACGATCACCCTCGCCCCCGGTCCCGTCGCCCGTATCTACGTCTGCGGCATCACCCCGTACGACGCGACCCACATCGGTCACGCGGCGACCTACAACGCGTTCGACCTCGTGCAGCGCGTGTGGCTCGACACCAAGCGGCAGGTCCACTACGTCCAGAACGTCACGGACGTGGACGACCCGCTCCTGGAGCGGGCGCTGCGCGACGGCCACGACTGGACCGAGCTCGCCGAGCGCGAGACGGCCCTCTTCCGCGAGGACATGACCGCCCTGCGGATGCTGCCGCCGCAGCACTACATCGGAGCCGTCGAGGCCATACCCGGCATCGTGCCGCTGGTCGAGCGGCTGCGGGACGCGGGCGCGGCGTACGAGCTGGACGGCGACGTCTACTTCTCCGTCGAGTCCGACCCGCACTTCGGCGGGGTCTCGAACCTCGACGCCGAGGCGATGCGGCTGCTCTCGGCGGAGCGGGGCGGTGACCCGGACCGGGCGGGGAAGAAGAACCCGCTGGACCCGATGCTGTGGATGGCCGCGCGTCCGGGCGAGCCGAGCTGGGACGGCGGCTCGCTGGGCCGCGGCCGGCCGGGCTGGCACATCGAGTGCGTGGCGATCGCCCTGGACCACCTGGGCATGGGCTTCGACATCCAGGGCGGCGGGTCCGACCTGGCCTTCCCGCACCACGAGATGGGCGCCTCGCACGCGCAGGTGCTGACGGGCGAGTTCCCGATGGCCAAGGCGTACGTGCACGCGGGCATGGTGGCCCTGAACGGCGAGAAGATGTCGAAGTCCAAGGGCAACCTGGTCTTCGTCTCCGCCCTGCGGCGGGCCGGGGTCGACCCGGCGGCGATCCGGCTGGCGCTGCTGTCGCACCACTACCGGGCCGACTGGGAGTGGACGGACTCCGTCCTGGCCGAGGCGGTGGCCCGGCTGGAGCGGTGGCGCGCGGCGGTGTCCCGCCCGGACGGGGTTCCGGCCGACTACCTCGTCGAGGAGGTCCGCGAGGCCCTCGCCCGCGACCTCGATGCCCCTGCGGCCCTTGCCGCAGTGGACCGCTGGGTCGAGCGGCAGCTCGCCTCCGACGAGACCGACGAGTCGGCCCCGGGCCTGGTCTCCCGTACGGTGGACGCCCTCCTGGGCGTAGCCCTGTAGCCGTCTGCAGCGCCGTTGCCGGGGGCTCCGCCCCCGGACCCCCGCGCCTCAAACGCCGGCGAGGCTGAAAGGTCGCCTCAAACGCCGGCGGGGCTGAAAGATCGCAGACGGGGCTGAAAGATCGCCGACGGGGCTGGGTTGCCGCGCAGCGGCAATTCCAGCCCCGCCAGCGTTTGAGGCGCGGGGTGTGGGGCGGAGCCCCACGGAGCCCGGGCGGAGCCCGGGGGCGCTTGCGCAGCGGTGCCGCACCCGGGCCCGGCGGGGCTACGGCTCCGGCGGGGTGTCCTCCTCCGACGGGGGCGGCGCGGCCGGGGGCTGCGGATCCTCCCCGGAGGGGTCCGGCTTCCGCTTAGGAGGCCGCGTCAGACCGCTCGACGTGTCCCGCAGGTACGACCCGTCACCCGGTTCGCCCCCCGCGGCAGCGGAAGGGTCCCGCCGGCGCAGGTACCGCTCGAACTCCCGGGCAATGGCGTCCCCCGAAGCCTCCGGCAGATCCGCCGTGTCCCGCGCCTCCTCCAGCGTCTGGACGTACTCCGCCACCTCGCTGTCCTCGGCGGCCAGTTGGTCCACGCCCAGCTGCCACGCCCGCGCGTCCTCCGGGAGTTCGCCCAGCGGGATCCGGATGTCGATCAGATCCTCCAGCCGGTTCAGCAGCGCCAGCGTCGCCTTCGGGTTCGGCGGCTGCGAGACGTAGTGCGGCACCGCCGCCCACAACGACACCGCCGGGACACCCGCGTGCGTACAGGCCTCCTGGAGGATGCCCACGATCCCCGTCGGGCCCTCGTACTTGGTCTCCTCCAGGTCCATCGTCCGCGCCAGGTCCGCGTCCGACGTCACCCCGCTCACCGGCACCGGCCGCGTGTGCGGGGTGTCCCCGAGCAGCGCGCCCAGGATGACCACCATCTCCACGCCCAGTTCGTGCGCGAAGCCGAGGATCTCGTTGCAGAACGACCGCCACCGCATGGACGGTTCGATCCCGCGCACCAGCACGAGGTCGCGCGGCTTCGCGCCGCCGATCCGGACCACGGACAGCCGCGTCGTCGGCCAGGTGATCTTCCGTACCCCGTTGTCCAGCCACACCGTCGGCCGGTTGACCTGGAAGTCGTAGTAGTCCTCGGCGTCGAGCGCCGCGAACACCTCGCCCTTCCACTCCCGGTCCAGGTGTGCGACCGCACCGGAGGCCGCGTCACCCGCGTCGTTCCAGCCCTCGAACGCGGCCACCATGACCGGGTCGATCAGCTCGGGCACGCCCTCAAGCTCGATCACCCAGGTCTCCTTCCGAAGTTCCCTTGCGTACGTGGGTCAGCCTAAGCCTTGATGAGGCACCGGCCACAGCCCACGACAGAGGGGCGGTTCCCCTCGGAACCGCCCCTCTTCCCCACCTGCGTGAGAGCTATGCCTTGTGGCTCAGCATCTCCTCGACGCGAGCCCGTACGGCCTCGTCGTCCAGACCGCGGATCGTCACCGTCGTACGGCGGCGCAGCACGTCGTCGACCGTCTCGGCCCACTCGTTGTCCCGGGCGTAGGCGACCTGCGCCCAGATCTCCGGACCGTCCGGGTGGATGCGCTCGGCCAGCGCCGGGTCCTCGTTCGCGAGGCGCGCGATGTCGAAGGCCAGCGAGCCGTAGTGCGAGGCCAGGTGGCGGGCGGTCAGCGGGTCCATCCGCGTGCCGGGCTCGCGGTCCACCAGCAGCCGGTGCGCGACCGCGTTCGGGTTGGCGACACCGGGCAGCGCGATCCGGCGGACCAGGGACTTCACCGGCTCCATGTCCTCGGTCAGCGGGCTGCCGGGGAGCTTGGCCAGCTTGTCCATGACCACGCGGCCGATGTGCCGGTACGTCGTCCACTTGCCGCCGGCGACCGACAGCATGCCGCCCGCGCCCTCGGAGACCACCGTCTCGCGCTTGGCCTTCTCGACGCCGCCGGGGCCGCCGGGCAGCACCCGCAGGCCCGCGAAGGCGTACGTCATCAGCGAGCGGTCCAGGTCCGCGTCCTTCACCGAGAAGGCCGCCTCGTCCAGGATCTGCTGGATGTCGGCCTCCGTGGCGCGCACGTCCGCCGGGTCGCCCTCGTAGACCTCGTCGGTGGTGCCCAGCAGGAGCTGGTCCTCCCACGGCAGGGCGAAGGTGATGCGGTACTTGTCGATCGGGGTGGCCATGGCGGCCTTCCACGGCGACTTGCGCTTCATCACGATGTGCGCGCCCTTGGAGAGGCGGATCGACGGCATCGAGTGCTTGTCTTCCATGCGCCGCAGGTGGTCCACCCAGGGGCCGGTGGCGTTGAGCACGACGCGCGCGTCCACCCCGAACTCGGTGCCGTCGAGACGGTCCTTGAGCTCGGCGCCGGAGACCCGGCCGCGCGTCATGCGCAGTCCGGTGACCTCGGCGTGGTTGAGGACGACCGCGCCCGATTCGACGGCCGCGCGGACCGTCATGACGGCGACGCGGGAGTCGTTCATCTGGTGGTCGTAGTAGACCGCGACGGCCTTGAGGTTGTCCGTCTTCAGACCCGGGTTGTCGGCGGCGGCACGGGCGGGCGATATGACCTTGCCCATGCCGTCGCCGAAGGCCGAGAGGGCGGAGTAGGCGAAGACGCCCGCGCCCAGCTTGGCCGCACCCACCGGACCGCCCTTGTAGACCGGCAGGTAGAAGGTGAGCGGGTTGACCAGGTGCGGGGCCACGTCCTTGGCCAGCACCCGGCGCTCGTGGTGGTTCTCGGCGACCAGCTTGACCGCGCCGGTCTGCAGGTAGCGCAGACCGCCGTGGACGAGCTTGGAGGAGGCGGAGGAGGTGGCGCCGGCGAAGTCGCCGGCGTCCACCATGGCGACCCGCAGACCCGACTGCGCGGCGTGCCAGGCCACCGAGGTGCCCAGGATTCCACCGCCGATGACCAGCAGGTCGTACGTGGCCTTCGCCAGCTGCTCACGGGTCTCGGCGCGGCTCGCGTTCGAACCGGCGGTCGGGTGCGTGCCCAGTGCGGTCACGCTCTGCAGGCTGCTCATATCTCTCTTAGCTCCTCGTCGATAGCGTCAGCTGAGTGAGGTCAGCTGGCATCTTCGTCGTCGACCCAGCCCATGGACCGCTCGACGGCCTTGAGCCAGCTCTTGTACTCGCGGTCGCGCTGCTCGGCAGGCATCCGCGGGGTCCACTCGGCCGCGCGGCGCCAGTTGGCGCGCAGGGCGTCGGTGTCCGGCCAGAAGCCGACGGCCAGGCCGGCGGCGTAGGCGGCGCCGAGGCAGGTGGTCTCGGCGACCATCGGGCGCACCACGGGGGCGTCCAGGAAGTCCGAGAGCGTCTGCATCAGCAGGTTGTTGGAGGTCATGCCGCCGTCGACCTTGAGGGCCGCGAGCTCGACGCCCGAGTCCTTGGTCATGGCGTCGGTGATCTCACGGGTCTGCCAGGCGGTGGCCTCCAGGACGGCACGGGCGATGTGCGCCTTGGTGACGTACCGGGTCAGGCCGGCGATCACACCGCGGGCGTCGGAGCGCCAGTACGGGGCGAACAGGCCGGAGAAGGCCGGCACGAAGTAGGCGCCGCCGTTGTCCTCGACCGAGGAGGCCAGGGTCTCGATCTCGGCCGCGGACTTGATCAGGCCCATCTGGTCGCGCATCCACTGGACGAGCGAGCCGGTGACGGCGATGGAGCCCTCCAGCGCGTAGACCGGCTTCTGGTCGCCGATCTGGTAGCCGACCGTGGTCAGCAGGCCGCTGTAGGAGTTGATGATCTTGTCGCCGGTGTTCATCAGCATGAACGTTCCGGTGCCGTACGTGGACTTCGCCTCGCCCTCGGCGAAACAGGTCTGGCCGAACAGGGCGGCCTGCTGGTCACCGAGCGCCGAGGCGACCGGGACGCCGGCGAGGACGCCGTCCTTGACGTGGCCGTAGACCTCGGCGGAGGACTTGATCTCGGGGAGGACGTTGAGCGGGACGCCCATCGACTCCGCGATCTTCTCGTCCCAGGCCAGCGTGTGCAGGTTCATCAGCATGGTGCGCGAGGCGTTGGTGACGTCGGTGACGTGCACGCCGCCCTGGGCGCCGCCCGTGAGGTTCCAGATGACCCACGAGTCCATGGTGCCGAAGAGGATGTCGCCGGCCTCGGCCCGCTCGCGCAGGCCCTCGACGTTGTCGAGCAGCCAGCGGACCTTCGGGCCGGCGAAGTAGCTCGCCAGCGGCAGGCCGGTCTCGCGGCGGAAGCGGTCCTGGCCGACGTTGCGGCCGAGCTCCTTGCACAGGGCGTCGGTGCGGGTGTCCTGCCAGACCAGCGCGTTGTGCACGGGCTCGCCGGTGTGGCGGTCCCACAGGAGGGTGGTCTCGCGCTGGTTGGTGATGCCGACGGCCTTGACGTCGGCGGAGGTGATCTCGGCCTTGGCGATGGCCCCGGCGACGACCTCCTGGACGTTGGTCCAGATCTCGGAGGCGTCGTGCTCGACCCAGCCCGGCTTCGGGAAGATCTGCTCGTGCTCCTTCTGGTCGACGGCGACGATGCGGCCGTCGCGGTCGAAGACGATGCAGCGGGAGGAGGTGGTGCCCTGGTCGATCGCGGCGATGAAGGGGCCGGTGCTGCTGGTCATGGTGGCTGCTCCTGGGATCCGGTAGACGAAGGGCTTAGACGAACGCGAGGTTGTAGATACCCGCGGCGAGGGCACCACCGATCAGCGGGCCGACGACCGGGATCCAGGCGTAGCTCCAGTCGGAACCGCCCTTGTTCGGCAGCGGCAGCAGCGCGTGCACGATGCGCGGACCCAGGTCGCGCGCCGGATTGATGGCGTAGCCGGTCGGGCCGCCGAGCGAGAGGCCGATGCTGACGACGGTCAGGGCGACGATCAGACCGCCGAGGGTGCCGAGGCCCTTGCCTTCGTCGTTGAGGCCGAAGGCGAGTACCGCGAGTACGAGCACCAGGGTGCCGATGATCTCGGTCGCGAGGTTCTGCCAGACGTTGCGGACCTCGGGGCCGGTGGAGAAGACACCGAGCACGGGGCCGGCGTTCGGCTCCGTCTTCTGGTCGACCAGGCCCGCGTGCTCGGACTTGGCGGCGACGATCTCAGGGTCGGTGAGGTGGGCCCGGAACTGGCCGTAGTACGCCACCCAGGCCAGGGTGGCACCGATCATGGCGCCGAGCAGCTGGCCGGCGAAGTAGACCGGAACGTTGCTCCAGTCGCCGTCCTTGATCGCGATGCCGACGGTGACGGCGGGGTTGAGGTGGGCGCCCGAGAGGGTACCGGTCATGTAGACCGCGGTCATGACCGCGAAACCCCACCCGAAGGTGATCGCCAGCCAGCCCGCGTTCTGCGCCTTGGAGCGCTTGAGTACGACGGCTGCAACTACGCCGGCGCCGAGCAGGATGAGTACGGCGGTACCGATGGTCTCGCCGATGAAGATGTCGGAGCTGGACACCCGCGACTCCTTACGTACGTCCAGGGGTGGGCGGACACCGGGTCCCTCCGGTGGTTCCGCGCACTCGGTGAGTGCTGCACCGGTCCTTGGCCTTGCCACACCCTAACGCGTATTGCCGGTAGGTGTTCGACATTGCCGACCGATGAACGGCAGTTTTCCGCCTGTGTGAAGAACCCGTCAAGGCCTGGCCAGGTCAAAGAACCGGATCGTTACCACTAGGTACGATCGACCAAATCCGGCCAATCCATGATCAGTAAATGACGAAACCCACCCAAATGCAGCTCGAGGCCGCCATGGGTGGGTCATATGGGTCAGGTCAAGCTCAGAACCGGCCCGCTCCAAGGTCGCGCGAAACCGACCGCGCGCAGTCCCGCACGGAGGCCACCAGGGTCGCCCGGGGCTCCCCGGACTCCCCGCAGACCCGCTCCACGGCCCCCGCGACCGCCACCGCCCCCACGGGCATCCTGCGCCGGTCGTGGATGGGCGCGGCCACCGAGGCGAGGCCGTCCCAGGTCTCCTCCACGTCCGAGGCCCAGCCGCGCGCCCGGGTCAGGTCCAGGATCTCCTCGAAGCCCGCGCGGTCGGTGACCGTACGGGGCGTGAACGCCTCCCGCTCCACCTCCAGGGCCTGGGTGTGCGCGACCGGGTCGTACGCCGACAGCACCTTGCCCAGGGCCGTGGAGTGCAGCGGCTGCATGGCCCCCACCTCCAGCACCTGGCGGCTGTCGTCGGGCCGGAACACGTGGTGCATGATCAGCACCCCGCTCTGGTGCAGCACCCCCACGTACACGCTCTCCCCGCTGGCCCGGGCCAGGTCGTCCGTCCAGACCAGCGCGCGGGCGCGCAGCTCGTGCACGTCCAGGTAGCTGTTGCCCAGGCGCAGCAGCTCCGCGCCCAGCTGGTAGCGGCCGGAGGCGGGGTCCTGCTCCACGAAGCCCTCGGCCTGCAGGGTGCGCAGGATCCCGTGCGCCGTGCCCTTGGCCAGGCCCAGGGAGGACGCCACGTCCGACAGGCCCAGCCGGCGCTCCCCGCCCGCCAGGAGCCGCAGCATCGCAGCGGCTCGTTCGAGCGACTGGATGTTCCGTGCCATCGCGCAGCCTCCTGCTGACGTAGTTCGACAATGCTGAACACTATCGGTCGATGCCGACCTTGTGCATGCTTGGGAAGTTCCGGAGCGGCGCACCCCGGCACAAACCCCCGCGCACAGAATGCAGTCCGCCACGTGGGACAACCTCACCGGGGCGGGTGCCGCCGGTTACCCTGACCGCGTGCACCCTTGACACAGAGGGGGTGCAAAGCCGACAGCCGTCGCATCCCAGGGAGCTCTCCATGGCCTCGTTGCCGAACCTGCCCGCCGACACACAGACCCGGGCCGATGCCCTCCGAGAGGCGCTCGCCACCCGTGTGGTGGTGGCCGACGGGGCCATGGGAACGATGCTCCAGGCGCAGGACCCGACGATGGAGGACTTCCAGCAGCTTGAAGGCTGCAACGAGGTCCTGAACGTGACCCGCCCCGACATCGTGCGCTCGGTCCACGAGGCGTACTTCTCGGTCGGCGTGGACTGTGTGGAGACCAACACCTTCGGTGCGAACTTCGCGGCGCTGGCCGAGTACGACATCGCCGAGCGGAACTTCGAGCTGTCGGAGTCCGGCGCCCGGATCGCCCGCGAGGTCGCCGACGAGTTCACCGCCTCGACCGGTCAGCAGCGCTGGGTCCTGGGCTCCATGGGCCCCGGCACCAAGCTGCCCACCCTCGGCCACATCACCTACGCCCAGATCCGCGACGCCTACCAGATCAACGCGGAGGGCCTGATCTCCGGCGGCGCCGACGCGCTGCTCGTCGAGACCACCCAGGACCTCCTCCAGACCAAGTCCTCCATCATCGGCGCCCGCCGTGCCATGGAGGCCCTCGGCGTCACCGTCCCGCTGATCTGCTCCGTCACCGTCGAGACCACCGGCACCATGCTGCTCGGCTCCGAGATCGGCGCGGCGCTGACCGCGCTGGAGCCCCTCGGCATCGACATGATCGGGCTGAACTGCGCCACGGGTCCGGCGGAGATGAGCGAGCACCTGCGCTACCTCGCCCGCAACGCCCGCATCCCGCTCTCCTGCATGCCCAACGCCGGCCTGCCGGTGCTGACCAAGGACGGCGCGCACTACCCGCTGAGCGCCCCGGAGCTCGCGGACGCCCAGGAGACCTTCGTCCGCGAGTACGGGCTCTCCCTGGTCGGCGGCTGCTGCGGCACCACCCCCGAGCACCTGCGCCAGGTCGTGGAGCGGGTCCGTGGCACCGCGATCACCCAGCGCACCCCCCAGCCCGAGCCGGGTGCCGCGTCGCTGTACCAGACGGTGCCGTTCCGGCAGGACACCTCGTACATGGCGATCGGTGAGCGGACGAACGCGAACGGGTCGAAGAAGTT
>NZ_JBHWUO010000033.1:0-91673 GCF_042736975.1 Streptomyces sp. NPDC059989 | reverse complement strand
CGACAACGCGGCGAGGTGCCGTGCCTGGGGGTACCTCCCAGCGGTAGCTGGGGGAGCGCCGCGACCCGGTGAACCTTCCCGGTCACAGCACTAGGGACGCGCGGTGTGTCGCGTGTGCCGCTCCGCCGGATCACCAGGGTCGTGGGTACGGACCGGTGCCATGCGTGTCTGCTCCATCCTCGTGGACAACACGAAATACATTCCGCGGCCGGTATCTGACTCCCGAGGCATGCACCCTGGTCACAGTGGCGGGACCGCGCCGGATTCACACCGGCTTCCCTGCACCGCGGACGTGCTCACGAACATATAGTTGGACGTCCTAGTAAGTCCACCCCCCAGGGCAACTCACCCCTGTCCGGGTGCGGTTGGGACCGGCGATCAGGTCGCCTTCACCCGGACATCGTTCCAACGGCTACTGCCAGTCGTCCCACGGCGGGTCCATCTCGTCGAGGTCGAAGGGCTGCTCCTCGTCATACGGCGCCGCGGGCCGGGCCGCCGGCACGGGCGCCGTGAGCACCGGCTCGGCCGGGGCGGGGGCCGGCGGGGCGGACTGGGCCGGGACCGCGGCGGCGGGAGCGGGGACGGGGGCGGGGACGGAGGCGGGGACGAGGGCCGCGGGGGCCGGCTCCGCGGCGGGTTCGGCGGCGCCGCACTCCGCCAGGGTGTCGAGGACGCCCTCGGCGTACTTGGTGAGCTTGGCCTCGCCGACGCCGCCGACCGTGGCCAGCTCCTCGACCGTGGCGGGGAGCCGCGTCGCGATGTCCCGCAGCGTCGCGTCGTGGAAGACGACGTACGCCGGTACGCCCTGCTCGCGCGCCGTCGCGGCCCGCCAGGCCCGGAGCGCCTCGAAGACCGGCACGGCGGCCGCCGGCAGGTCGACCGGCACGCGGGCGGCCCTGCCGGAGCGGGACTCCTTGCGGGACGGGGCGGCCGGCGCCTTCTCCTTCCGCATCAGGACGGTGCGGCGGCCTCCCAGCACCTCGCCGCTGCCGTCCGTCAGCACGAGCGTCCCGTAGTCGCCCTCGACCGTCAGCAGCCCCTGCGCCAGCAGCTGCCGTACGACCCCCCGCCACTCGGCGGTGCTCAGATCCGCCCCGACACCGAAGACCGAGAGCCCGTCGTGGTCGAACTGGATGACCTTGGCCGTCTTCTTGCCCTGGAGGATGTCGATGATCTGGCCGGCGCCGAACTTCTGGCGCCGTTCCTTCGCCAGCCGCCACACCGTGGACAGCAGCTTCTGCGCCGCGACCGTCCCGTCCCAGGACTCGGCCGGCGTCAGACAGGTGTCGCAGTTGCCGCAGGGGCCGCCCAGCTGCCCGAAGTACTCCAGCAGCCGCTCCCGACGGCAGTCGACCGTCTCGCACAGCGCGAGCATGGCGTCCAGGTGCATGGCCAGCGACCGGCGGTGCGCCTCGTCGCCCTCGGAGCCGTCGATCATCTTGCGCTGCTGGACCACGTCCTGCAGGCCGTACGCCAGCCATGCCGTGGCCGGCTCGCCGTCGCGGCCGGCGCGGCCGGTCTCCTGGTAGTAGCCCTCGACCGACTTCGGCAGGTCGAGGTGGGCGACGAAGCGGACGTCCGGCTTGTCGATGCCCATGCCGAAGGCGATCGTGGCCACCACCACGACCCCGTCCTCCCGCAGGAAGCGCGACTGGTTCGCCGCTCGGGCGCGGGCGTCCATTCCGGCGTGGTACGGCACGGCGTCGATGCCCTGCTCGACCAGGAAGGCCGCCGTCTTCTCCACCGAGGACCGCGAGAGGCAGTAGACGACTCCGGCGTCGCCGTCGTGCTCGGTCCGGATCAGCTCCAGCAGCTGCTTGAGCGGGTTGTTCTTCGCGACGATGCGGTACTGGATGTTCGGCCGGTCGAAGCCGGCGACGAAGTGCCGGGCGTCCTCCAGGCCGAGCCGCTTGGCGATCTCGGCGTGGGTGGCCTCGGTGGCCGTCGCGGTCAGCGCGATCCGCGGCACCTTGGGCCAGCGCTCGTGCAGCATGGACAGGGCGAGGTAGTCGGGCCGGAAGTCGTGGCCCCACTGGGCGACGCAGTGCGCCTCGTCGATCGCGAAGAGGGCCACCGTGCCCCGGTCGAGCAGCCGCTGCGTGCTCTCGGTGCGCAGCCGCTCGGGAGCCAGGTAGAGCAGGTCCAGCTCGCCGGCGAGGAAGGTCTGCTCGACCACCTGCCGCTCGTGCGGGTCCTGGGTGGAATTGAGGAACCCGGCCCGGACCCCGAGGGCGGTGAGCGCGTCCACCTGGTCCTGCATCAGCGCGATGAGCGGCGAGATCACGACGCCCGTGCCCTCTCTGACGAGCGCCGGGATCTGGTAGCAAAGCGATTTGCCGCCGCCGGTCGGCATGAGCACGAGGGCGTCACCGCCGCCGACGACCTGCTCGATGATCTCCTGCTGCTCACCGCGGAAGGAGCTGTAACCGAAGACGCGGTGGAGCACCTGCAGAGCATCGGAGATCTCGGGGGAAGCGTCCGAAAGGGCCATTCACGAAGCGTAACGGCACCCGCCGACGCCCCGGACCCGACCGCGGCAACCTGTGGACAACCTCACCGGCCCGGGTCGTGCCCGTGCTCGACGGGCAGGTCCCGGTGGAACCAGCCGTTGAACGCCGGATCCTCGTCTTCGGCCGCCCGGTGCTCGGCCTGCTCCAGCACCCGCCTCGCCTCCGCCTGCCAGGTCGCCGCGCCCGCGCGGGGCGGGGGCAGGAACGGACCCCGCCCCGGCGCCTCGGCTGCGGCGGCGAAGAAGTCGCCGCCCTTGCGCTTGAAGTCGTCCGTTCCCCACGCGCGGCCGGCGCCGTGCAGCGGCACCTTCTGCAGGTGCGGGATGTGCTTGGCGCAGTGGATGTACGCCTCGTCGACGTCGATCTCCACCCACAGCTGGGCGCGGCGTCCGGGCGCCGGGTCGGCGGCCGCGAGCCCCGGGCGTTCGCGGCGCATGTCGTCAGCGGCGACGACGCGTGCCCGGCCGTTGACGTGGAGCCCGATGCGGTCCCGGAGGAAGTCCATCATGAGGATGCCCACGTGCGGGTTCTCCTCGATGTTGCCGAGGCTGGCCTGCACGCCGTTGCCCCGGTACTCGGGGTAGGCGAGGGTCCGTTCGTCCAGGACGTGGAGGAAGCCGGGCGGGCCGGCGCGGAAGGTGTTGTCGCACTCGCCGTGGCGGTCGGCGGTGGCCAGGAAGAACATCTCCTGGCGGGCCACGAACTCCCGCATCCGGGTGTTGAGGCGGTCGAGGACCTGCTCGGCGTAGAACCTGTCGGCGCGCTCGGTGGTGCCCGTGCGCTGCTGCACCAGGTGTTCGCCGTCGCTGCCCGGGCGTGCGGTGCGGGCCGGCGCCGCCTGCCGGTTCCCGGTCCGTTCGGATGTGCTCAATTCCTTGCCCCGACCAGTTCCTCGATGGAGTCGTGCCGTATGCGGTGGGTGGGGATGCCGATGCCCACCAGGGTGTCGACGCCGCGGCGGATCATGCCGGGCGGGCCGGACAGGTAGGCGTCGTAGGTGTGCCACGGGCCGTATTCGCACACGGCGTCCGGGAGCCGGCCGCACAGGTCGCCGCCGGGGCCGTCGTCGACGACCGGGCGGACCGAGAGCCAGGGGTGCGACTGCTGCATGCGGAGCATGGTGTCGATGTCGTACAGGTCGTGGTCGCGGCGGGCTCCGTAGAACACCTGCACGGAGCGGCGGCGGCCGTGCCGGGCCACGTCCTCGACCAGGGCCTTGATGGGCGCGATACCGGTGCCGCCGCCCAGGCACAGCAGCCCGTTGTCGGTGGTGTGGTCCACCGTCATGGATCCGGTGGGGGGACCGATGCGGATCACGTCGCCGGGGCGGGCGCGGTGCACGAGGGCGTTGGAGACCCAGCCCGCCGGGACGGCCTTGACGTGGAAGGAGAGCAGCCCGTCGGAGCGGGGCGCGGAGGCGAAGGAGTAGTTCCGCCAGACGCGCGGCCACCAGGAGGTCTCCACGGCGGCGTACTGGCCGGCGAGGAAGGGGTAGGGCGCGTCGGGCCGCAGCGTCACGACGGCGACGTCCCGCGTCCGCATGTCGTGGGAGACCACCTCGGCCTGCCACCAGGCGGGGGCGCGCAGCTCGTCCTTGGCCGCCGCGTCGATCATGATCTGCGAGATCGCGGTGTACGCGCCCACCCAGGCGGCCTCGGTCCTCGGCCCCCAGCTCTGCGTGGCGTAGCGGGAGAGGGCGCCGATGAGGGCTTCGCCGACGGCCGGATAGTGCTCGGGAAGGGTGCCGTACTTCCGGTGCCCGCGGCCGAGGTCGGTCAGGTACGCGGTCAGGACGGCGGTGTTCTCGACATGGGTCGCGGCGGTGAGCAGCGCCTTGAAGAGGCGGTCCCGCTGGGTGTCCATCGCCGCGGGGAACAGGGCCCGCAGGTCGGGGTGGCGCAGGAAGAGCAGGGCGTAGAAGTGCGAGGTGACCTTGTCGGCGATGGGCTCGATCTCGGCCATCGTGCGGCGCAGGAGACCGCCGTCGGAGGTGTCCTCGGGCGCCGCCGCGATCCGCTCCCCTTCGGGGTCCGCGGCGGGAACGGGCGCGGACCCCGAGGGGGCGGAGGCAGGAGCGGGGGCGGCAGGGGCGGGCGCCTCGGTCGCCGTACGGCTCCTTTCGGCGCCGCTGCCCACCGGGCGTATCGGCGTGACGGGCCGGCTGGGTATGCGGCCCCCCTCGTCCCGGTGCGCGTCCTGGGACTGCTCCCCGGTCCCGCTCCCGGTCCTGGTCGCCGTCGTCGCGCCCGGGCTCCGCCCGAACCAGCCCCCGTCCCGGCCGTTGCCACCGGATCTGTCGCCATCAGCCGACGTGGTCGTCGGAGCATCCATCCGTTTGCCTCGCCTCGAACGTCTTCCGGTCGGTCGTCGCACGCGGGCCCGAGTGTGCCCCGATTTCCCTCCCCCAACGGAATTCCCGGTGATGCACACCCATCCACCGGCGTGCGAACGGGCTCGACCATACCCGTCGCGCACGAATCCACGAATGTGGTGTGGAGGCATCACAGGGCGCCGAGTTATGGCTGGTCAGCGCCCCGCAACGGCCAGGAGCTCAGGTTTCGTCACGAGTTACCGACGAGTTCGAACGATGCGACAAGCCGTTCGCCGCGAAGTTATGCGAATTCCCTGACGAAATACCTGCGGGGCGACCCGATCTTCCCCACACCATGCACGCAGGGTCTTCACATCGTGCGCCGCGATATGGCCTTGAGGGCCTCTTCGAGCGCCTGGTCCGCCGGGACCGGGAGGTCGGGGACGACCCCCACGCCCTCCCAGTTGGTACCCGTGACCGTGTTGATGCTCCGTGCTGTCGGCACCGTCACGAGGACGTGCTCGGCGACCGCGTGGCGGGCCGTCGGATGGGCGCCGCCCCGCGTGGTCCCGCCGACGACGACGGCGCGGCCGTGCGCCTGCAGGGTGTACGCGACGTCCTCGCCGCCGGAGAACGTGACCTCGCTCGTGAGCACGTGGACCGGGCGGTCCACGTAGCGCGGCGCGGGAAGGTGCGCGACCGTCCAGAACTGGCGGGTGCTGTCGGTGCACCGGTCGTAGATGTCGTTCAGGTGCACCTGGTCGTCGGGGAAGAAGTAGCTGCACCACATCGCCGCCCCCTCCGGGGACCCGCCGCGGCACCCCCGCAGGTCCAGGACGAGCGCGGAGCTGTGCGCGACCAGCTGCATGGCCGCGCCGATCGCGCTCGCGCCCTCGGCGGCGGTCGCGATGAGCCGGAGCTCGATGAGCCCGACGTTCCCTTCCAGCCGCTCGACGCGGCGGATCCCCTGGTTCTCCTCCCGGAGCAGCGCGCGGAACGCGGCCTCGCCCCCGTCGTCGTCCACGGGCGCCGTCGACTGCGGCTCGTCCGTCCAGAGCAGCCGCAGGTGCTTGTCCGGGCACACCTCCTGGAGGTCCGCCGTCACCGTCTCGCAGAGCGCGGGGCCGTCCAGGCCTTCGTACGCGCCGGCCGCGAGCCGGCCCCGTATCGCCGTCTCGATGGCAGCGGTCTTCTCGGGGAAGACGTAGCCCTCGCCGATCCGCTCAAGTGCCAGTTCCACCATGTGTTCGTTTGTAGTCATGACGGGTCACGTTAGAGGGCCAACACCCGAGTGACCAGCGACTTTCAGGCGCAGGCCGGGCACAGCCCGCGGTAGGTGACCTCGACCTCGGAGACCGTGAAGCCGAAACGTCCGGCCTCCGGCAGGTCGGCCAGCGGGTCGCCGGCCGGGTGGACGTCGCGGATGAGACCGCAGCCGGAGCACAGGAGGTGCTGGTGCGGCTGGTGCGCGTTGGGGTCGTAGCGCTTCGCGCGGCCGTCGGTGGAGACCTCCGCGACCTCGCCGAGGGAGACCAGCTCGCCGAGGGCGTTGTAGACCGTCGCCCGGGAGATCTCGGGCAGCCGCTCCACCGCACGGGCGTGCACCTCGTCGGCCGTGAGGTGGGTGTGATCCCCGTCGAGGACCTCCGCGACGACCCGCCGCTGGGACGTCAACCGCCAGCCGCGCCCTCGCAGTCGCTGCAGCAGGTCACTCATATCGGCTCACCTATTCAGGTCGGCGGGATACCCCGAGATGGTACGGGTGGACGTCCGGAATCCGATGGGATAGGGGCTTGGTGTACTTCTTGACTTGGATTCCGTCCATCGTAGGATCGCTTCCGTAGATGGCCAAGGGGCAGGAAGACTCCAGAGCGGCAGCCGGCACACGGGTGTTGGCCGCTCTCGTCCCGTTGCGCCAGACCGTCCGGGACGGTGACCACCTCGGCATCGAGGCGACCGACGAGGCCGAGACCGATGACTGGGGGCCTGGGCCCCGACAGTTCCACAGCATGCAGTTCCTGAGCACCGTGATCCGTTTGGTCCGGAAGGATTCCCATGTCTGAGAACCACGACGCAATCGTCACCGACTCCAAGGCCGAGGGCGGAGGTGGCTGCCCCGTCGATCACGGCCGCGCCGCGCACCCGACCCAGGGCGGCGGAAACCGCCAGTGGTGGCCCGAGCGCCTGAACCTGAAGATCCTCGCCAAGAACCCCGCCGTGGCCAACCCCCTCGGTGCGGAGTTCGACTACGCCGCCGCGTTCAACACCCTCGACCTGCCGGCGGTCAAGCGGGACATCGAGGAGGTGCTGACCACCTCGCAGGACTGGTGGCCCGCCGACTTCGGCCACTACGGCCCGTTCATGATCCGGATGGCCTGGCACAGCGCGGGCACCTACCGGATCAGCGACGGCCGCGGCGGCGCCGGGGCGGGCCAGCAGCGCTTCGCCCCCCTCAACAGCTGGCCGGACAACGGCAATCTCGACAAGGCCCGCCGCCTGCTGTGGCCGGTGAAGAAGAAGTACGGCCAGAGCCTCTCGTGGGCCGACCTCATGATCCTCACCGGCAACGTCGCCCTGGAGCACATGGGCTTCGAGACCTTCGGCTTCGGCGGCGGCCGCGCGGACGTCTGGGAGCCCGACGAGGACGTGTACTGGGGTCCCGAGACCACCTGGCTCGACGACGAGCGCTACACCGGCGACCGCGAGCTGGAAAGCCCCCTCGGCGCGGTCCAGATGGGCCTCATCTACGTCAACCCCGAGGGCCCGAACGGCACTCCGGACCCGCTCGCCGCGGCGCGCGACATCCGCGAGACGTTCCGCCGGATGGCGATGAACGACGAGGAGACGGTCGCCCTGATCGCGGGCGGCCACACCTTCGGCAAGACCCACGGCGCGGGCCCGGCCGAGAGCGTGGGTGCCGACCCCGAGGCCGCCCCGCTGGAGGCGCAGGGCCTCGGCTGGAGCAACTCCTACGGGACCGGCAAGGGCGGCGACACCATCACCAGCGGCCTCGAAGGCACCTGGACCAACACCCCGATAGCCTGGGACAACAGCTTCTTCGAGATCCTCTTCGGCTACGAGTGGGAGCTGTTCAAGAGCCCCGCCGGGGCGCACCAGTGGCGGCCGAAGGAGGGCGCCGCGGCGGGTACCGTGCCCGACGCGCACGACCCGTCGAAGAGCCACGCCCCGACGATGCTGACGACCGACCTCTCGCTGCGGATCGACCCGGCCTACGAGCAGATCTCGCGCCGGTTCCTGGAGAACCCCGCGGAGTTCGCGGACGCCTTCGCCCGCGCGTGGTTCAAGCTGACCCACCGCGACATGGGCCCGATCGTGCGCTACCTCGGCCCCGAGGTGCCGGCCGAGTCGCTGCTGTGGCAGGACCCGCTGCCCCCGGTGACGCACGAGCTGGTCGACGCCGCCGATGTCGCCGCCCTCAAGCAGCAGGTCCTCGCCTCCGACCTGACGGTGTCCCAGCTCGTGTCCGCCGCATGGGCGGCCGCCTCGTCCTTCCGCGGCAGCGACAAGCGCGGCGGTGCCAACGGCGGCCGCGTCCGCCTCCAGCCGCAGAGCGGATGGGAGGTCAACGAACCCGACCAGCTGGCGACCGTACTGCGCACCCTGACCGGGATCCAGGAGGCCTTCAACGCCGCCCAGAGCGGCGGCAAGCGGATCTCGCTCGCCGACCTGGTCGTGCTGGCCGGCGCGGCCGCCGTCGAACAGGCCGCCAAGGACGGCGGCTTCGCCGTCGAGGTCCCCTTCACGCCGGGCCGCTCGGACGCCTCGCAGGAGCAGACCGACGTGGAGTCGTTCGCCGCTCTGGAGCCGACCGCCGACGGGTTCCGCAACTACCTCGGGAAGGGCAACCGGCTGCCCGCCGAGTACCTGCTGCTCGACCGGGCGAACCTGCTGACCCTGAGCGCCCCCGAGCTGACGGTCCTCGTCGGCGGCCTGCGCGTCCTGGGCGCGAACCACCAGCAGTCGCGGCACGGCGTCCTCACCGCGACCCCCGGGTCGCTGACCAACGACTTCTTCGCCAACCTGCTCGACCTGGGCACGACGTGGACGGCGACCTCCGAGGACGCGAACACCTTCGAGGGCCGCGACGCCTCCACGGGCCGGGTCAAGTGGACCGGCACCCGGGCCGACCTCGTCTTCGGGTCGAACTCGGAGCTGCGCGCGCTCGCGGAGGTCTACGCGAGCGACGACGCGAAGGAGAAGTTCGTGAAGGACTTCGTGGCGGCGTGGGACAAGGTCATGAACCTCGACCGGTTCGACCTCGTCTGATCGTTTACGTCCAGGCCGGCCGGGCCCGTACCCGGCCGGTCCGGACGGCCCGCGGGGGCCGTCCGGGGCAACTGTGATGTCCAACAGGTGAGTTGTCACCCAGAAGACATGGAACGGTACACACCGTTCGTGTAGCTTCCTTCACGTCGCCGCCACACCTTGGGCACAGGGCCCCTTGGGACTA
Source organism: Streptomyces sp. NPDC059989 (assembly GCF_042736975.1). Lineage (NCBI taxonomy): Bacteria > Bacillati > Actinomycetota > Actinomycetes > Kitasatosporales > Streptomycetaceae > Streptomyces > Streptomyces sp. NPDC059989. Next base: position 82,381 of record NZ_JBHWUO010000033.1, on the reverse strand, counting down.
GCGGCGCGAAGGACCCGACACCCTGTTGACGACAGCAACCGAAGTCTTCACAGTCCGTCCCTACACCCCGCACTGCGAGGTGATCCACACCGAAGGCGATCACGCCGTCATCGGCATCTCTCCGGGGAACAGCTACTTCTCCGCCCGCCGCGTCATCGACCTCGCGCAGTGGGGCATGCGCAACTTCCGGCAGGTGGACATCATCTACACCGACCTGCACGTAGCCGACATGTACGAGGCCCTCGGCTACGCCCCTGACGAAGCACGGCGCAAGGCGGTGAAGAACCTGCGCGGCGTCCGCGCCAAGGTCAACAACGCCGCCGCCGAAGCCGACCCCGCCGGCACCCGGTTGCGCGCCCGCCCGATGTCGTCCCTCACCGACATCCCGGCCTACCGCGCGATCCACTCCCACCTGACCGGACTGCTCGACAACGACCCGGAGTTCCGCACCACCTGCAACTCCCTGGTCGACGCGTTCCTCTCCTCCAAGGTCCTGGACGGGAAGGCCGCCACCACCCGGCAGCGCGACGTCTGCCTCGAGTACGTCTGCGCGGAAGCGCCGCTCTTCCTCGACACCCCGGCCATCCTCGGCGTGCCGTCCTCCCTCAACTGCTACCACCAGCTCCTGCCGATGGCGGAACTGCTCTACTCACGCGGCTCGGGCCTGCGCGCCTCGCGCAACCAGGGCCACGCCGTCATCACCCCCGCCGAAGGAGCATCCGATGTCCACTGAGACCCTTCTCGACTTCCCGTTCTCCGCCCGCGGCGACCAGCTCCCCCGCGAGGTCGAGGAGCTGCGCGGCGAACCGGTCAAGCGGGTGCGCACGATCGCCGGGGACGAAGCCTGGCTCGTCTCCTCCTATGAGCTGTGCAAGCAAGTCCTCGAAGACCCCAGGTTCAGCCTCAAGGACACCTCCGCTCCCGGTGTGCCCCGCCAGTACGCGCTGACGATCCCTCCGGAGGTCGTCAACAACATGGGCAACATCACCGGCGCCGGACTCCGCAAGGCCGTCCTCAAGGCGATCAACCCCAAGACCGACGGCCTCACCGACTGGATGCGCGACCACGCCTCCGCCCTCGTCGACGGCCTCCTGGCCCACGGGGCCCCGGTCGACCTCCGCGGCCAGTTCACCAACCCCTACGCCGAGCACCTCCACTGCCGGATCCTCGGCATCCCCGAGGCCGACGCCCCGCGGCTGGCCGCCAGCCTCGACATCGCGTTCATGAACTCGGCCTGCCCCATCACCGGCGCCAAGCTCAACTGGGACCGGGACATCGCCTACATGGTGGAGCGCCTCGACGACCCGGCCACCACCGGGCTCATCGCCGAACTCGCCGCCCTGCGCGAGGACCCCGACTACGCGCACCTCACGGACGAGATGCTGGCCACCGTCGGCGTCACGCTGTTCGGTGCCGGGGTCATCTCCACCATGGGCTTCCTGACGATGGCGCTCGTCTCGCTCATCCAGCACCCCGAGGTGTGGGAGCAGTTGCGCAAGGAGCCGGAGAAGATCCCGGCCGCCGTGGACGAACTCCTGCGCATCAACCTGTCCATCGGCGACGGCCTGCCCCGGCTCGCCCTCGAGGACGTCACCCTCGGGGACGTCGAGGTGAAGAAGGGCGAGCTGCTGCTCGTCCTGGTCGAGGCCGCGAACACCGACCCGGCCGTGTTCCCCGACCCCCACGTCGTGGACATCGACCGGGCCAACGCCGGTACGCACCTCTCCTTCGGCGGCGGAGCGCACTACTGCCCGGCCACCGCCCTCGGGAAGAGGCACACCGAGATCGCCATCGAGGTGCTCCTGGAGAAGATGCCCGACCTCCAGCTCGCCGTGCCGATCGAGCAGCTCGTCTGGCGCACCCGCTTCATGAAGCGCCTGCCGGAACGCCTTCCCGTGCTCTGGTAGTCACACCGCTGTTCCCGGCCGGGGCCGTCCGGCCGGGGGCTCCACCCCGCTACGCGGGCAGCGGCGGGAGCGTCGGCTGGTACAGCCAGGCGGAGAACAGGTCGTCCAGCGGCTCGGCCGCGTAGCGGGCGGCATGGCTGAAGAAGCCGGCGGTGGTGACCACCCCGTGGCGGTGCACCGTGGCCCAGTCACGCAGCATCGCGAAGAACGCGGCGTCGCCCAGGGCCCGGCGGATCGCGTGCACCGCGAGCCCCCCGCGCTCGTAGAGGCGGTCGTCGAACATCAGCTTGCGGCCCGGGTCGGCCAGCCGCAGGTCCTGCGGCTGCGAGGCGAGCAGCCGGTGCGCGGCGGCCGCCATTTCCTGCGCGGTGCGGCCTCCGGAGCGCTCCGACCACAGCCATTCCGCGTACTTGGCGAAGCCCTCGTTCAGCCAGATGTGCCGCCAGTCGGCGATGGTCACGCTGTTGCCGAACCACTGGTGCGCCAGCTCGTGCGCGACGAGCCGCTCCGAGCCGCGTGCGCCGTCGACGTGGTTGGCGCCGAACAGGGAGAGGCCCTGGGCCTCCACCGGGACGTCCAGCTCCTCGTCGGCGACGACCACCGCGTACTCGGCGAAGGGATAGGGCCCGAACAGCTCCTCGAACAGCTGCATCATGGCGGGCTGCCGCGCGAAGTCCCGGGAGAACTCGGGCAGCAGGTGCGCCGGCACGTGGGCGCTCTGCGGAACGCCGCCGAGCCCTGGGTCGCCGAGCAGCACCGTCTGGTGCATGCCGATGGACAGGCCGACCAGGTAGCTGGAGGTCGGCGCGGGCTGCTCGTACACCCAGGTGGTCGTGCTGGCCTTGGTCGTCCTGGTGAGCAGCCGGCCGCCGGCCACCACCGTGTAGGCGGAGGGCGTGTTGACCGAGATCTGGTAGGAGGCCTTGTCGGCGGGCCGGTCGTTGCACGGGTACCAGGAGGGTGCGCCGATCGGCTGGCTGGCCACCAGCGCGCCGTCGGTCAGCTCCTCCCAGCCGAGGCCGCCCCAGGGGCTGCGCACCGGCTTGGGGTTGCCGGCCCAGTGCACCTCGACGGTGAAGGCGGCGCCGGCGGGCAGCGGCTTGGCCGGCCGGATGCGGAGCTTGCCGCCCCGGTGGGCGTAGTGCGGGGCCCGGCCGTTCACCAGGACCCGGCCTATTTTGAACTCGGCGAGGTTCAGGTGGAACTCGGCGAGCGCCGCCCGCCCGGCGATGGCGCTGAGCCGGGCCGTCCCGGCCAGCCGGTTGGGGCCGGGACGGTATTCCAGAGCGAGTTCGTACCGGTGCACACGGTAACGGGGGTCGCCGTTGGCCGGAAAGTACGGGTCCGATGCCGCTGTCTTCTGGCCGTTCACTGCCGCTTCCGCTCCCTGCGCCGTGCTCTGTGCCGTGCTCGTACGGCGTACTGGTGATGCCGATGGTGCCGGTGGTGCTGGTGATGCCGGGGACGGCCCCTTCAGGACCGCCATGCCTCGATCGGATTGCCCAGCCAGCGGGTGTCGGCGGGGACGGATTCCCCGGCCATCACGAGGGAGGCGGGACCCAGTGTGCTGCGTGCCCCGACCGTGCTCCCGGGCAGGACGATTCCGCCCGGGCCCAGGGTGGCGCCCTCGCGGAGGACCACAGTATCCGTCCTCAAGATCCGGTCGTGGAAGAGGTGGGTCTGCAACACACAGCCCCGGTTCACGCTGACCGCGTCGCCCAGCACCACCAGGTCCGTCTCGGGCAGCCAGTAGCTCTCGCACCACACGCCCCGGCCGATCCGGGCCCCGAGCCCGCGCAGCCACAGGGACAGCACCGGCGTACCGGGCACCGAGCCGATCAGCCACGGCACGGCCAGTACCTCGACGAAGGTGTCGGCCAGCTCGTTGCGCCATACGAACCCGCTCCACAGCGGGTGCTCCCCCGCCCGGTGCCGGCCCACCAGCAGCCACTTCGCGGCGACCGAGACCACGCACGCGGTCGCGCCGACGGCGAGCAGGACCGCTCCGGACAGCAGCGCGGTGCCCGAGGTCCCCAGTCCGCTCGCCGTGATCAGCGCGCAGAGCGCGGCCACGGTCAGTACGGCCAGGGCGGCCGAGCAGAACACCGGGACGAGCCGGCACAGCTCCACCAGTCCGCGCGCCCACAGCAGGTGCGCGGGCGGGTCGTACGTCCGGCTCGCGTCGGAGTTCGCGGCGGACCGCGGCAGCCGGACCGGCGGCAGCCCCAGGTAGGAGCTGCCCTTCTTGGCCTTCTTCGGGGTGGCGGACAGGACGCCGACCAGCCCGTCGTCGGGCACGGTGCGGCCCGGCGCGGTCATTCCGGAGTTCCCGAGGAAGGCCCGGCGGCCGATCTCGGAGTGCCCGATCCTTATCCAGCCGCCGCCCAGTTCGTAGGGGGCGGTCAGGGTGTCGTCGGCGAGGAAGGCGCCCTCGCCGACGGTGGTGAGGCTCGGCAGGGCGAGCACCGTGGACACCTCGGCGCCCCGGCCGATCTTCATGCCGAGCAGCCGCAGCCACACCGGGGTGATCAGCCCGGCGTACAGGGGGAAGAGCGTCTCCCGGGACAGGTCCATCAGCTGGGTGACCGTCCAGGCCTGCCAGCCGACCCGGCTGTGCGTGGGATGGACTCCCGTACGCAGTCCCAGGCTGAGCAGGCGTACGGAGACCAGCAGGAGCAGCGCGTACGCGAACCCGTAGGCCAGCGCCCCGGGCACCACGGCGAGCAGTGCCCCGCTCAGCGCCTGGCCCAATCCGGCGTCTGCGGACACGAACCGGCTCACCACGAGCAGGGCAGGCAGGGTCGCGAGCACGGGCAGGGCCGTGAGGCAGAAGCCGGTCGCCCCGTACATGGCGCGCCAGTAGAGCCCGCGCGGCGGGCGCTCCTTGGGCCAGTTGCGCTTGGCCTTGCCGAGTTTGACGGCGGGCGCGCCGGCCCAGCGCTGGCCGGTCGGGACCTGTCCGGCGACGGCGGAGCCGGGGGCCACCTCGGCCCGCTTTCCGACCCGGGCGCCGGGGAAGAGCATGCTGCGGGTGCCGACCACCGCGCCCGCGCCGACCTTGACGGGGCCGATCTCCAGCCGGTCGCCGTCCAGCCAGTGCCCGGAGAGGTCCACTTCGGACTCGACGGCGCAGCCCCGGCCGAGCTTGAGCATGCCCGTGACCGGGGGCAGGGAGTGCAGGTCCACCTCGGGGCCGACCTTGGCGCCGAGGGCCCGGGCGTAGCGCTCCAGCCAGGAGCCGGTGAGCGAGGTCGCGCCGACGTACTCGGCCAGCCGCTCGGCGGTCCACAGCCTCAGGTGCACGCTGCCGCCGCGCGGGTGGCGGCCCGCCTTCACCCCGCGCAGCAGCAGGCGGGCGCCGCCGGCCGCGATCGCGAGGCGGCCGGGCGGGCTGAAGAGCAGCACCGCCCCGGCGGCGACGAGCCACCAGGAGGCGGTCGGCGCCCACGGATAGGAGCCGACCAGGTGCAGCAGGTTGCCCAGGGCCAGCAGCGCCACCGTCCAGCGCAGGCCGACCAGGGTGAACAGCGGGAGCAGCAGGAGCGACTGGATCGCCTTGGACCGGAAGGGGACCGGGGCGACGGTCCGGGCCGCGCCGTCGTCCTGTGCGGACTTCTCCAGATGCCGGGCCAGCTTGCGCAGGGTGGGCTGCTGGTAGATGTCGAGGACGGCCGCGCTCGGGTAGCGGGTGCGCAGGCGGGTGGTGAGCTGGGCGGCGGCGAGGCTGCTGCCGCCGATCGCGAAGAAGTCGTCGGCGGCGCCGGTGACGGCCACGCCGAGGGTCTCGCTCCACTGCTCGGCGAGCCAGGCCTCGGTGCCGTACAGCTGCTCGGTGGGGCCGGTGGTCTCCAGGTCGGGCAGGGGCCAGGGCAGGGCGTCGCGGTCGACCTTGCCGGAGGTGCGGGTCGGCAGCTCGTCGACGGGCGCGAGCAGCGGTACGAGGGCCGCGGGCAGTTCGGCGCGCAGCCGCTCGACGGCCGACGCGTGGTCCCAGCCCTCCTGGGTGACCAGGTAGCCGACGAGCAGCTGGTTGCCGCTGCGCGCGGTGCGGACGGCGGCGGCCGCGCCCGCGACACCGGGCAGGGCCTGGAGGGCGGCGTCCACCTCGCCGAGCTCGATCCGGCGGCCGCCGAGCTTGATCTGCTCGTCGCCTCGGCCGAGGAAGACCAGCCCCTCCGGTTCGGCGCGGACGAGGTCGCCGCTGCGGTAGGCGCGCTCCCAGCCGAGGGATTCCAGCGGGGCGTACTTCTCGGAGTCCTTCGCCGGGTCGAGGTAGCGGGCCAGGCCCACGCCGCCGATGACGAGCTGGCCGCTGCCGCCCATCGGCACCGGCTCGCCGGACTCGTCGACCACGGCCAGTTCCCAGCCGTTCAGCGGGAGGCCGATGCGGATCGGCTCCTCGCCGGTGAGGAGGGAGGCGCAGGCGACGACGGTGGCCTCGGTGGGGCCGTAGGTGTTCCAGACCTCGCGGCCCTCGGTGACCAGGCGCTGGGTCAGCTCGGGCGGGCAGGCCTCGCCGCCGAAGATCAGCAGTCGGACCTCGCCGAGGTCCTCGGGATCCCAGAGCGCGGCCAGCGTCGGCACGGTGGAGACCACGGTGATCTCCTGGTCCACCAGCCAGGGGCCGAGGTCCGCGCCGCTGCGCACCTGGGAGCGGGGTACGGGCACCAGGCAGGCGCCGTAGCGCCAGGCCAGCCACATCTCCTCGCAGGAGGCGTCGAAGGCGACGGACAGCCCGGCCATGACCCGGTCGCCGGGGCCGATCGGCTCCTCGGCGAGGAACAGCGCGGCCTCGGCGTCCACGAAGGCGGCGGCGCTGCGGTGGGTGACGGCGACGCCCTTGGGCTTGCCGGTGGAACCGGAGGTGAAGATGATCCACGCGTCGTGCCCGGGGCCCGGCCGTGCGGCGGGCGCCGCGCCGCCGGCGGGGTCGGCGGCGTCGATGCGGCGTCCGGCGCCCAGCACCGCCCGCACCCCGGCCTCGCCGAAGACCAGCTCGGCCCGCTCGTCGGGGTCCTCGGCGTCGACCGGCACGTAGGCGGCGCCCGCGGCGAGCACGGCGAGGATGGACGCGTACAGCTCGTTGGTCCCGGAGGGCACGCGGATGCCGACCCGGTCGCCGAGTCCCACGCCGGCGGCCGCGAGGGCCCGCCGCCGGCGCTCGACCTCGGCGGCCAGCGCCCGGTAGGTCAGCGGCTCGGTGCCGTCGTCCAGGGCGAGTTCGTCGGGGTAGTCCCGTACGGAGGCCTCGAAGATGTCGACGAGGGTGCGCGACGGGGCGGCGGGCCCGGCGGAGAAGCGGGCGGACTTGCCGGACTCCTCACGCCCCTGCCCGCCGTCGGGCACGGTCCCGTCGTCGTCGAGCAGAGTGAGTTCACCGTGCTCTGGTGTGGCTGCCATCGGCCCTCGCGTGTCGCTCCCGGAACGGTCCGGGGCGCCGGTGGAGCCCAGGTCTGCCCAGGTTGTTCCGGTCCAGCGCCAAACAACCCACCAGCCTAATGGGTCATGAAGCTTTTTCTCGTTGAAGCCTTGCGCATGGCCGGTAAGGAGCGGTAGTGAGCCGCGCGCCGAACTGCGCCGACCCCGGGGGCGGGATATCAAGGACCGAGAAGGTGAGCGCGAGCCCCGGGCGGTCGCCACCCACGGTTGAGGAGTACGTCGCGTGGACTTCGAGGTCAATGGCGCGCAGCGCACGGTGGACGTGGACGACGACCCCGCCGCCGTGGAGGTGGTGCGCGACCGGCTGGGTCTGACCGGCACCAAGCTGGTCTGCTCGGGCGGGGTGTGCGGGGCCTGCACCATCCAGGTCGACGGTGAACCCCGGGTGTCGTGCCTGACGCCCGCGGTCGTGCTGGGCGGACGGCGGGTGACCACCGTGGAGGGCCTGGCCGGACACCCGGTGGCGCGTGCCTTCGCCGGCGAGGACGCCCTGCAGTGCGGCTACTGCACGCCGGGGTTCGTCGTCGAGGCGGCGGCGTTCTTCGAGCGGTGGCGGGCCGCGCACGGCCGCACACCGCCGGGGCGGGAGCAGATCGCGGACGCGCTGGCGGGCCACCTGTGCCGCTGCGGCGCGTACGAGCGGATCTTCAGCGCGGTGGCCGCGGCCTGCGCGGGCGACTACGACGGGGCGCCGACCGGTTCGGACGCACCGCCGGTCCCGCGCACCGAGGCCCCGGAGAAGGCCGACGGCTCCGCCCGGTACACCACGGACCTGCGGCCCGAGGGGCTGCTGGAGGGCGTGATCATCCGCTCTCCGCACGCGCACGCGGTCGTACGCTCCCTGGAGGCCGGAGACCTCCCGCTGGTGCCGCTGCTGCCTCCCGACGGCGTGGTGCGGTACGTCGGGCAGCCGGTGGCCGCGGTCGCGGCGCCGGACCTGGCCGCCGCACGGGCGGCCGCGGAGCAGGTCAGGGTGGACTACGAGGTGCTGCCGGCGGCCCTCGACGCGCGGCAGGCCCGGTCCGGGGAGGGCCCGGTGGTCTACGAGGACAAGGCGGCGCGCAAGCGGGCACCGGGGTCCGGCGAGACACCCCAGCTGCTGCCCGCCCGCTGGCGCGGCAACCTGCGGGGCCCGTCCGCCATGAGCAAGCGCCCCGCCACGGCCGTGCGCCGCATCACCGAGGCCCGCGTCCGCAACCCCGAGCGGGTGGTCGAGGGCGTGTTCACCACCGCCGCGCAGACCCATACCCCGCTCGAACCGCACGCCTGCCTGGCCCACTGGGTCGACGGCGCCCTCCACCTGGAGGTGTCCACGCAGTCGGTGAAGCGCGTGGCCGAGCTGGCCGCCGAGCGGTTCGGCGTGCCCGTGGAACGGGTGGTGGCGAGGGCCGTCCACGTGGGCGGCGGTTTCGGCTGCAAGATGGGGCTGACCTCCGATGTCGTCGCCGCGGTGGAGCTGGCCCGGCTGCACGGCAGGCCGGTGCGGGTGGTGCTGTCCCGGGACGAGGAGCTCACCGACGGCGGATACCGGCCGGGCACCCGGATCCGGCTGGCGATGGTCGCGGACGCGGCCGGCGAGCTGAGTGCGCTGGCCATGGACGCGGACAGCGACGGCGGGGTCTCGGTGGGCGGCTCCGTGGCGGCCCTGGCCCGCTTCATGTACGGCAAGGCCCCGCGCCGGCTCCGCGACTTCGACACGGTCACCCACCGGCCTCCGGGCGCCCCCTTCCGGGGCCCGGGGGGACCCACGATGTGCTGGGCCCTGGAGCAGGCCGTCGACGAGATGGCGCACCGGCTCGGCGAGGACCCGATCGCGCTGCGCCGCCGCTGGGACGGCAACTCCAAGCGGCACGCCCTGTACGACTGGGCGGCCGCGCTTCCGGTCTGGTCGGGCCCCCGCGGCGGCACCGGGCGGTTCCGGCGCGGCGTCGGCGTCGCGGCGGCCAACTGGATGTACTTCCTCGATCCCGTCACCGAGGTCGAGCTCACCGTCGAGGACGGGATCGTCGTCGCCCGCTGCGCCGTGCAGGACATGGGCACGGGCTCGCGGACCGTGCTGCGCCGGGCCGTCGCGGACGGGCTCGGCGTGCCGGAGGGGCGGGTGCGCGCCGAGGTCGGCCACAGCGATGCCGTCCACGGTCCCACCTCCGGCGGCAGCCGCACCACGCCCTCCCTCGTGCCCGCCGCGGCGGACGCCGCCGCCCGGCTGCGGGACGCGCTCGGCGGCGGTGACGTCGCCGCCCGGCTGGACGCGGCGCACGGCGTACGGGTGACCGGCCGGCGCCCCCGCGACCGCCGGGGCTACGTCACCCCCTTCACCCTGGGCGGCATCGCCATCGGCCGCGGCTTCACGGGATCGGTGCAGGTCGCCGAGGTCGAGGTGGACACGCGGCTGGGCCGGATCCGGCCGCTGCGCGTGTGGAGCGGCGTCTCCGCGGGCCGCATCCACGAGGACCGGCTGGCCCGCAGCCAGTGCGAGGGCGCCGTCGTCCAGGGTGTCGGCTACGCGCTGTTCGAGGAGCGGCGCACCGACCCGGCCACCGGGCGGGTGCTGACGGAGAACCTGGAGGACTACCGGGTCCCCGGCATCGGCGACACCCCCGAGATCACCGTCCACTTCCACCAGGAGGGCTTCGAGCACGTGCCCGGCGGCGGTGTCGGCCTCGGCGAGGTCGCGACGCTGCCCACCGCGGCGTGCCTGGCCAACGCGGTCCACGACGCGACCGGCTGGCGCCCGTACGACATGCCCATCCGCCCCGACCGGCTCCTGGAAGGACTGCGCCGTTGAGCACCGAGCCCGCCCTCACCGACCTGTCGGCCGCCGTCCTGGCCCGCGGCGGGGAGCTGCGCGCCGGTGGCACCGACACCACCGCCCGGCAGCGCAGCGGCATCTCCCCGGGGCCGTTCACCGACCTGGACGGGGCCGCCCACCTGCGCGGCAGCAGCCCCCTGCCCGGCGGCCGGCTGCGGATCGGCGCGCTGACCTCGCTCGCCGTGCTGGCCTCCGACCCGCAGGTGCGCGCCGGCTGGCCGGCCCTGGCGCTCTCGGCCGGGGCGGCGGCCACCCCGCAGATCCGCGCCGCGGGCACCCTGGGCGGCAACCTGCTGCAGCGCAACCGCTGTTGGTACTACCGCAATCCGCACGTCGGCTGCTTCCAGAAGGGCGGCGACGACTGTCCCGCGCGCGCGGGCGACCACCACTTCGGCGTGGTCAGCGGAGCCGGCCCGTGCGTCACCCCGCACCCGTCCACCCTGGCCATGGCCCTGCTCGTCTACGACGCCGAGGCCGAGATCCACGGCGAATCCCCTCGCAGCGTCGCCGACTTGTACGGGGACGGCGATCTGCTCCACCGGGCCGACCACCTGCTGCCGCCGCACCGCGTCCTCACCGCGGTCCGGCTGCCCGCCGCCCTGCCCGGTGAACGCGCCGCCTACCACCGGGCCACCAGCCGGTCCCACGCCGAATGGCCCCTCGTCGAGGCCACTGCCCGGGTCGTGCTCGACGGCACCACCGTCACCCGCGTCGCCGTGGCGGCGGGCGGGGTGGCGCGCGTCCCGCTGCGCCTGCCGGAGGTGGAGGCGGCCCTGACCGGCCGCAAGGCCACCTCCGAGGTCCTCGCCGAGGCGGCCGCGACCGTGCTCGACCGCTGCCGTCCCCTGCCGCAGACCGGCTACAAGGCCGGCCTGTTCCGCGACACCGTCCTCGAAGTCCTGGAACGGGCCGTCGGGCCGGCCTGACACCCCCTAGCGGGTGTCCGCGGCCGTGATCCGCTCCAGGTCGGTCATCAGCGCGTCCAGCCACGAGACCGTCGCGTAGTACGGCCGCCGCGCGCCCTCCGGTTCCGCCGCGAATCCGTCGAACTCCGGGTCCCGCAGCGGAACCGGCGCCGCCGGGGTGTCCCCGCCCGGGTCCAGCCGCGCCGACACCAGCAGCATCCGCCCGGCCACCCGGTCCCCGAGCCGGGTCACCGCCGCGGCCGCCTCTGCGCCCAGGGGAGGTACGACGACCCGACCCGGCTCCCCCGGCACCGGCGGGGGCGCCGCCAGCAGCCGGTCCGAGCCCCACAGCGTGTGGTGACCCACCATCAGGACCGACTGCCAGTCGGCCCCGTGGCGCTGCCCGGCGCTGTCCGGCGGTGCCCTGTCCCCGTCCCCGGAGCGGGTCGGCTCGCTCTGGAACTGCGCGTACGCCGACTCGGCCATGACCAGCGCGTGCCGGAGCGACCGCTGGCCCGGGTTGCCGGCGGACTGCTCCCGTACCCCGCCGGCCGCCATCGCGGTGCTCGTCGCGACCACGATCTCCGCCGCCCTGCGCAGCAGCCCCGCCGCCGCGCGTCCCATCTCGTCGTGGGCTCCCCGGGGCCAGGCCAGGATTCCGAACACGGCGCCGATCGTGCTGCCGATCAGCACGTCCAGCAGGCGGAGCTCGGCCAGCTTCCAGGTCGCCGGCGCCAACTGGACGAACACCAGCGCCACCAGCACCGTGAACAGCCCCTGCGCCCACCCCACCCCCCTGACCGGCCCGACCGTGAAGGCGAAGAGCATCCACACCGGCAGCACGGCCGCGTACACCGCGGTGTCGTTGCCCGCCAGGGTCAGCATTACCGCTGTGAACAGCGCGCCCAGGAAGGTGCCCGCCAGCGCCACCCGGACCGTGCTCCAGGTCTCGACCGCGGTGGTGCGCGTGATCGTCAGGGTCGCCAGCATCGCCCAGAACCCGTGCGGCAGCGTGTCCAGCCCGGCGACCAGCCGGGCCGCCGTCAGGGCGAGGCTGATCCGCACCGCGTTCTGGAAGAACACCGACCGCTGTCCCGCGTGCCCCTCGATCCGGTGCCACCACAACTGCGGCGCCCGCATCCGCGCGTACCAGAACCGCCCCGGCTCGACGTCCCCCGCCGCGGCCCGGCCCCGTACGGCGATGTCGGCGGCCGTCGCCATCGCCAGGGCGGCGTCCGCCACCTCCAGGACCGCCGCGTGGTGGCGCAAAACCGCGGGAGCGGCGGGTTCCGCGGACATCCCGGCCAGCTGCGCGCGGGCCGCGACCAGGCCCTCGTACGCCTCCCCGGGCTCCGTGGCCCGCCGTCGCAGGCCTTCGGCGGTCCGCTCCGCGAGCCGCTCCACCCCGCGCAGGATGTCCGGTCCGCCGCCCCCGGGCGCACCGGGGAGCCGCACCAGCCGGCTCAGCAGGGTCCGTGCGGCCAGGCCCGTGTGCGCCAGCGCCCGCTCGCGCACGCCGGGCCCCGCCGGGCGGTCGGCCTCCGGCACCATCGGGAGCCGCAGGCTCGTACTCGCCTCGCGCGCCGCCCCGAGCACGGCGCCCGAGGGTGCGTACGGCGGCCCGGTCAGCTCCCGTGCGCAGCGCCCGGCGGTCTCCGCGGCGCGCGCGGCCAGCTCCCGGTAGGGGGTCGTCGGCGGTTCGGGGAACACGTAGCGCTCGGCCAGGACGAGCAGGACGAGTCCGACGGTCGTGCCGATCAGCCGCTCGCCGAGGGAGTCCGGATCGTACGGCGGGAAGGAGGGCAGGATGTACAGCAGTTGCAGCCCCGGTCCGGCTCCGGCCGGTCGCGGTCCGCCCACGGCGGCGAAGGCCAGCACGAAGCCGACGACGAGCATGCCGGCCACCGCGCTCCAGGTCCGGACGGACAGGTACGTGCCGATCACGACCAGCAGCCAGCACGCCGGAATCAGGCGCAGCACCAGGGTGGCCCGCTGCGGTCCCGTGCCGGGGATCCGCGAGAGCCCGGCCAGGGCCACGGTGCCGAACAGCGCGTACGTCGCGCCGACGGTCGAGTCGAATCCGTAGAGGAACAGGTAGAAGCCGGCCGAGGCGACGAGCGTCACCCGCACCGCGCGGCGCCCCGTGGCCAGGTAGGCCGCGGGGATCCGGCGTCCGGGCCGGCGGTCAGAACTCGACGGTGACAAAGCCGTCCTCGTCGGCCGGTGCGGGGGCCAGCACGCGGTAGCCGAACTCCTGCTTCAGGCTGCCGAGGTCCCAGTTCGCCGCCCGCTCCCGGTAGTTGAAGACGAGGTCCTTGTCCGCCCCGCCGTTCTTGAGGATCCGGGCGATGGCCACGTCGTCCGGATGGCCGTGGATCTTTCCGTTGGTGGAGATGAGGTAGCGGCCGCAGTCGAGGAGGCCGAGGAGGTTGTTCGAGATGTTCTTGGAGCTGCCGTGGTGGGCGACCTTCAGGGCGTCGATCCGCAGCCGTCCGCCCTCGGCTTCGGCGCGCGGGCGGATCGAGGCCACCAGGCGGGGGTCGTCCGCGTCCCCGGTGAAGACGATCCGGGTGCCCTCGAACTCGAACAGCAGGCCGATGCTGGTCGGGTTCGTCGGGGAGCCGTCCCGCTTGAACGGCGTGGCGGCCAGCCCGTCGACGTCGATCGCGCCGAAGTGCTCGATGCCGGGTGCGAGCTCCCTCTCCATGGGGTCCACGCCCGGGATCAGCCCGGCCTGCTCGCACTTCGTCTTCCAGGTGGGGATCAGTGACTCCAGCAGCGGGCGGTCCGGTGCGAGCACCTCCATCGTCGATCCGTCGTCGAACCAGGTGAGCGGACGGCCGACTTCGATGCTTCGCCCATCGAAGGCCTCATTCCAGGGCAACTGTTGGGTGATGAGCGCGGTGGTGAGCTTCTCCCCCTCCACTGGGCCGAAGGCCTCGCTGTCCTGGAGGTGGTGGAAGCCGTTGAACCACACGTCCCCGAACTCCACCGTCCGGTCGGGGTCTTCGAGCAGCGCCAGTACGCCGAGGATGTGGTCCTGGTCGACGTGGGTCACCACCAGTACGTCGACCAGCCCGTCCAGTTCGGCGAGCACCGGCTTGATCCGCTCGTAGGTGCCGTGCCGTCCGCCGTCGAAGAGGATCCGCCGGACGAAGTCGTCGTCGCCGTATTCGAGGAGGAGGCAGTCGCCGTCCTCCGCGGGCAGCATCCTGAGCCGGATCATCACTCACTCCCTTGCCGCAGGTCGAGGATCAGGAACGGCTCGCGCATGTCGGCCAGCCAGGACAGCCGGCGTGCCTGGTCGAGGCGTTCCACGCACTCCGGATCGTCGGGGAAGGCGGAGAGCCCCTCGACGAGCCAGACCAGCCCGAGGGTGTAGAAGGGGATGCCGCGGTCGAAGGCCTCGATCAGCCCCTTGCGGGCCCCTTCCCGGTCCGGCGAGGCGCGGCGCAGCAGCCGCACCGACCGCAGGATCGCCCCGTCGGGAATCCAGGGGAAGGAGTCGGCCAGCGTCTCCAGCCACGGGTCCCAGTACGTCTCGCCCTGCGTGTGATCGGTGCCGATGAGGACGTAGGCGCCGGCTGCCGCCGCGAGCGGGTTCTGGAACTTGGAGTGGAGCATCGACCCGACGTCGGTGAAGAGCCGGGCGGCCATGTCCAAGGCGCCCTGGGCCATGTACGCGAGCCCCGCGCCGACTTCCGGATCGCGGACGGCCACGGAGACGGCACTGCCGGTCGGGCTCTGCCGCAGGTTGACCAGGACCTCGACCTCGCTGGTGCCCCAGGGCAACGGGAGCGTGACCAGCCGTACGGATCCGGCGGCCTCGATGACCAGGAACTGCCGGGCGCCGGGGGGCTCGTCGGGGGCCCCGACGGGCCCGTCGGGGCCGAAGCGGTAGAGCGGCGTGACCGCGTCCCCGGGCACGTCGGGCGCCGAAAGGACACGGGGCTTGCCCGGGGCGGCCAGCTTCTCGGCGACCGGGGCCTCCGGTGGGCCGTCCCCCAGGGCCAGCATCGACGCGAAGGCGCAGTTCGCGGGCGTGGCGTCGCCGATCCAGGTGGCGAGCGCAGTCAGGTCCACGGGGGCCTCGGGGGCGGCATCGTCCGGCGCTGCGGCGGGGGCGACCATGGACCGCGAGGCGACGGACTCGGCGAGCGGGGCCTCGGCCGGGCTGTGGTAGACCGCGCCCGGCTCGATGTTGCCCATGAGGTACTGCCAGGAGTGCGTCTCGTAGGGCGAGTCCGTCATCACGAAGTCCACCGCAGTCTCCTTGCCCTCCTCCGCCAGGGCGTTCTCCGTCAGCACCAGCCCGGAGGGCAGGGTCGCCGATACGAGGTAGCGGCCGGGCACCACCGGATACGTCCTGGGGCTGGGCGCACTCCCGCAGGGAATCAGGATGTCGCGCAGGCTGTCGCCCGTGAGGTCGGCCGAGAGGATGTCACCGACGATCACCGAGTCGGTGGACTCCCCCGTGGAGGAGATGAGGAGCCTGACGGCGAGCGTGGTGTTCACGGCTTGGCCAATCCGACACGGAAGAAGGGCGGGCGGGCGTCGAATGCCCCTCTGCGCAGGTCTCCGGGCCCGAGGTCGGCCTCGACCTCGTACTGGCCGAACGGCAGGAACAGGGCCCACTCGCGGACGTCGGGTTCGTCCCCGGGGGCGGGCGGCGGGCGCCGCTGCGGCACCTGCTCGGGGTGCCGGCAGCTGAATTCGGCACGGGCATTGTCCTCCGGGGGCCTGCAGCCGATGTACACCGGGACGATCGGGTCCCCCCTCAGCTCATGGAAGTCGAAGTCGTGCGACTCGGGGCTGGCCGGCGTCCCCGCTGTCGTGAGGGAGCCCTTGAACGAAGGCTCCTTCATGAAGCGGGTGATCGCGTGCTTCAAGGTGTCGGTGGTCACCTGCCACACGCGGTCCTGGGTGTTCAGGCTCCCGGCGCCTTCGAAGCTCCGCAGCAACGCGTCGGTGAACAGGCTGACCCGCCCCGCGCGGGCGAAGGCTTCCTCGCCGTGCAGGGTCGCGAAGATGGTGGCGTGCTCGCGCGGCACGAACCCGTCGGGTCTTTCGTTCCCGTCGATCGGGACCTGCCCGAGGACCGCCCCGCTCACCAGCTTCCTGAACTTGTCGGAACCGGCGCGGCAGGCATCGACGAAGAAGACCTGCTGGGCCGCCCGGCAGGTGCTGAGTCCCATCTTCAGCGCCTCGAAGTGCAGTGCGCCTTTCAGCGGGCTGTTCCGGTCCGCGAACATGTCCGCCGCCAGCAGCGACGTGTCGACCCCGAGGGAGACTCCGTGGCCGGAGAAGTAGAAGACCAGCCGTGCCTCGTCGTGGTCGCCCCGGTCCTTCCACTCAAGGACGGCGGCCACGATGTTGTCGATGGTCGCCGTCGCCACGTCACTCTCGAATCCGGTCTGCGGGTGGACGAAGCGGCTGGGATCCGCCTCGCTCAGCAGGAGTGCCAGACTCCCCAGCGGTCTGCCCTTGTCGTGGTACCCGTCGATCATCCAGGCCGCGAACGCGCGCGCCGAGATGGGGGGTGAGGTCAGCTGTCGCATCCCCACGGCACCCGGGTGGTCCGTCTCGGACGGGCCTCCGCTCAGATGGGAATACGCCCCGACCCCGATGACGAGCGCGTGCGTGGACGCGGGCCCCGCGTTCTCGTCGAGGTGCACCGTGAAACCGGCCATGGGACCTCCGCATGACGCACCGGCAGGCCGGTGGGAGGCTTTGCTCCTATTATAGGAATGAATGCGGCAACTGTCCCTCGGAGACCGTGATGGGTAAGAACATCGTGGTGTGCCTGGACGGGACGGGCAATCAGCTCAAGGCCCGCGGCAACACCAACGTCGTCAAGCTCTACGAGATGCTCGACCTCCGCGACCCCACCGCGCAGATCGCCTACTACGACCCCGGCGTCGGCACCTTCTCCGCCGCCGGCGCCTGGTCGCTCCCGTCCCGCAAGCTCTCCAAGCTGTTCGGGCTGGCCTTCGGCTCGGGGCTCAAGGCGAACCTCGCCGAGGCCTACACGTATCTGATGCACCATTACGAACCGGGCGACCGGATCCTCCTCTTCGGCTTCAGCCGGGGCGCGTACACCGCCCGCGCCCTCGCGGGGCTGCTCAAGGCGGTCGGCCTGCTCCGCCCCGGCTCGGAGAACCTCGTCCCGTACGCCATCGCCGCCTACGCGAAGAACCGGGACTTCAGTGATGACGACTGGGACCAACTGCACCGGTTCGCGGGTGCGTTCAGCAGGAAGGTCGACGAACGGACCGGCATCCCGGTCCACTTCATGGGGGTGTGGGACTCGGTGAAGGCCGCCGGTTTGCTGCGCTGGAACCTGCGGTGGCTCTTCACCCGGCGGATCCCCAACGTCGCCCGGGTCCGCCACGCCGTCTCCATCGACGAGAAGCGCCGGCCGTACGAGGAGTACCTCGTGGTGCCGCCGGAGGAACCGGGGGCACCGGGCCCGGTGATCGAGGAGGTCTGGTTCGCCGGGGTCCACTCCGACGTCGGCGGCACCTTCGAGGACGATCCGAGGCTGCCCTCCGTCGCCCTCAAGTGGATCGTGGACGGCGCCCTCGACTCCGGGCTGCTGCTCAAGGACGGGGCGTACGCGGACCACCTCGCGCTCGGCCCCGCTCACGCGCTCGGCGCGGTCCACCGGATGGGCGCCGTCTGGGCCCTGCTCACCTACCGGCGCCGCCGCGTCCCCGACGGCGCCCGGGTGCACGAGAGCGTACGGCTGCGCATCGAGGACGACGCCGGGTACGGGCAGCGGATCCCGGCCGGGGTGGTCTGGGCGGACAAGGACTGGCTGACCCCGCACCCGAGCGCGGGCTGACCGGGGTCGGGCCCGGGCCGCGCAGAGACGTTCCGGCAGTTCCGGCACACAGGGGCGGGGGCGGTGTTCCACGCCGAGGTCGTGATCGACCTCGGCGTTCGCGCGTGCGGCGGCCGCGCGGACGGTGTCCCTGCGCAGCGGTCCTCCGGACGGGTGGTTCTGGCGGGAATCCTGATGAATTCCCGTGATTCGGTCATGGGTTCCCCGGGTGAAGGGGTGGCGCGCTGCCACAGTCCTCTCGCGAGATGAGCAGGCCGTCAGGGTGCACCTGCGGGCGGCCGGGCCAGAAGGAGAGGGATGAGCGGAATCCGAGAGGGGGGTGCATGCTGAACCACCGAATTCACCAGCGCGCCCTCACCATCGTCGGCAGTATTCTCCTCGTACTGCAGTCACTTGTGTTCGTCCAGGCGGCGACACCCGCCTGGGCGGGCGATGACCGGGTCGTCGACAACACCGGCTTCGAACCGCACAACGCCGTGGCCAACCCCCGCAGACCCTCACAGGTCGCCGTCATGCGGGGATGCACGGTCCGCATCGACAACAACTTCGGCAAGGACGCCTTCCCGATCACGCGAACGACGACGGTCCCGTGCTTCGGCGACCCGACCCTCGCCTTCGACTCGCAGGGCCGCCTGTTCGTCACCCACCTCTCGTCGAGCTTCAACACCACCGCCAACCGCTTCGGGGTGGGCGTCGCCCGGATCAACGACCTCACGACGACGGGGAACCAGACCTACACCCCCGTCCAGGTGAGCGGGAACAGCCCGAACAACCACGACAAGCCCTGGCTGGTGGCCGACGCCAACCCCACCAGCCCCTACCGGGACAACCTCTACGTCGTCTGGACGCACCTCGGCGCACCGTCGTGGGAGATCCAGTACTCCCGCTCCGTGAACGGCGGCGTGAACTGGTCGACACCGAGCGTCCTTTCCGTGGCCGCGGACGGAAACCCCTGGCCCTCCCACGCCGCCGTCGGCGCGAACGGCGACCTCTACATCGCCTACCACGCCAACATCTGCAACGAGGGCACCGACGGAGCGGCCAACCAGGGCACCGTGCAGGTCCTGCGCGACGGCTCCGGCGGGGCCGACTTCGCCGGCGGCACCGTCCAGCAGCGGACCACGGCGTTCGCGGCGGGACAGGCGACCGTCACCTGCAACGTGCAGGACGGCGCCGGTGACATCCCGGGGACCGACTTCTGGCTCCAGGGCTCGATGCAGCCCTGGGTGCTGCCCGACCCGGGCCGGCCCGGGAACGTCTACGTCGTCGCCAACGACGACCCCAACGACAACTTCGGGAACGGCGACGACGGCGACGTCCGCATCGCCCGCTCCACGGACAACGGCGCCACCTTCGCCGCGCCCACCCGCGTCGACCACGGGCCGGGGCAGACCCTCGCCGTGATGCCCACCGCGCACATCGACCAGGACGGCACCCTCGTCGCCCACTGGTACGACACCCGCGGCGGCGCGCGGAACGCGGGCAACAACTTCCTGCTCGACCTCTACGGGACGGCGAGCCGGGACGGCGGCGCGACCTGGGCGCAGGACTTCCGGATCAGTGACGCCCCCTTCGACCCCGACCTCAACGCCCGGTGCCGTTTCGGGAACAACCCGAACTGCGGCACCGTGACGGCGTCCCCGCAGCAGACCCTGCGCATCGGCGAGTACAACGGCGTGTGGGCGGTCGACGGGATCGGCTACGCGAGCTGGACCGGCAACGCCACCCCGCCGACCCCCACGACCCCGGCCCAGGGGGCGCAGAGCACCTACTACGACACGTTCTCGCTGCTCGGGGCCTTCCCCGACGCCTTCGAACCGAACGAGTCGATCGACACCGCCGTCGCCGCCGCGATCGGCGCGAACAACAGGGTCACCAAGCCGCGGCTGACCCTGCACAGCGCGACCGACGTCGACTTCTTCCGGATCGAGCCGCGCCACACCGGGCACCTGCAGGCCGAGATCGCCTTCAACGAGGTGATCTCCGGGCTCCAGGTGCGCGCGTACGACAAGTTCGGCAACAAGGTCGCCACCGGGACCACCGCCACGACCAGGCCGGGCAGTTCGACGAGCCGGCTCGCGATCCCGGTCGTCAAGGACGAGCCGTACTTCGTCGCGATCAGCGACGCCGGCATCGCCGACCCGACCAGCCCGGGCGACGCCTCGCCCACCGACCCGCCGCAGGCCACCTACGACCTCACCGTCGTCAACCGGGCCGCGCCCGAACCCTTCGGCCTCGACCTCAAGCGCGAGTCCGACTCGGGCCGCTCCGACACCGACGACGTCACCAGGGTCGCCGGACCGGAACTCTTCCTCCGGGTCGACGACGCGGAGCTGCGGGCCGCCGGCATCCAGCTGTCGCCGCAGAACGCCACGGCCACGCTCGCGGACGACGCCCCGGGCTTCAAGGTGGCGGTCAAGCGGGACGGGGAGCGCGTCGGCTTCGCCCAGCCGGTGAATCCGGTCACCAAGCCGGGGCTGTACCGGATCGTCCTCGACCCCGTGCTGGTGGAGGGGGAGAACCACATCACCGCCGAGGTGGTGATCGTCGACCCGTCCGACGACCCGGGGCTCGCCGACGTGCTGCACGTCGTCGGTGCGGGTGCGGAGAGCGCGCACCGGCTGCTGATCACGCTCGACACGACGGCGCCGGCCCGCGCAGCCGCTCCGGACCTGGTGTCGTCGAGCGACACCGGCGGCAACGACATCGACAACATCACGACCATCCCCAAGCCCGCCTTCCAGGGTGCGCAGGTCGAGCCCAACGCGCTGGTGCGGCTGACCGCCGACCCGGCGGGAGCCGCCGGCCCGGCCGTGGTCGGAAAGGACACCGTCACCTCGGGCGGCGAGTACGAGGTGACCAGCTCGGCGCTCGACGACGGGACGTACGACTTCGCCGTGCTGCTGGAGGACCTCGCCGGCAATGTGAGCCCGGCCTCGCCCTCCCTCGCGGTGACCATCGCCCAGCACTCGCTCACCCTCACGGGCGCGACCGCGGACCTCCTCGTCCACGTGGGCCAGGAGACGGTCACGGGCTACCCCGGCATCCCGGGCGGTTTCGTCGGAATCCGCGGTATCCCCGTGGTGAACCTCGACGCGAACGGCCACGGCGCGAGCGTGCAGGGCGGGACGGCCGACGAGCAGCTGACCTTCACCCCGACCGGCGCGGACAGCGGACGCCTGACCCGGTCGAACTCCGCCCAGGTGCTGAACTTCTCCCACGTGGTGGGCGACGTGCTGGTCAGCCCCGACGGCGGCGACGACGAGGTCACCATCGTGGGCACCACGCGCCAGGACAGGATCCGCGGCACCGTGGACCTGTTCACCACGCTCCGGGTCGAGGCGCTGCCGATGCTGCGGTTCCCGGACCCGGCGCTGTCGCCGCTGCTCGGCCTGCGGATCGCCACCGGGGAGACCGAGCGGATCGGTGTCCTCTCACGCGGTGGCCAGGACACGGTGGACCTCACCGTCCTGGACACGGTCAGCGCCCAGCTGTGGGTGGACGGGGGTCCCCCGTCCATGGTCCATCCGGCCAAGGGCGACGAGCTGATCGTGCGCGGCGGCTCGCCGTGGGCGGTGCTGTTCGAGGAGTACGGCGAGAAGACGGGCAAGGGTTCCGTCTTCGTCAAGTACCCGAAGACGACCCAGGCCAAGACGCGCATCGACTTCACCGACATCGAGGGCACCACGCTCGACAACGGTGAAGAGGGCCAGGACCACGGGAAGGACCACGGCAAGGGCGATCACCCCAAGGCCAAGGCCAAGAAGACCAAGACCAAGGCCCCGGCGAAGACCGGGACCGCGGCCGGGCCCAGGAGGTAGCGGCCCGTAGTGCGACGAAGCGCCGCGCCCCGCCCCGGTGATCCGGGGCGGGGCGCGGCGCTGTGCGTGTCGTCAGTGCGCGGGGATCAGACCGCCGGCACGGGGAAGGTCGGGTACTCCACCCCGGAGACGTGCTGGACGACGCGGATGACCTGGCAGGAGTAGCCGAACTCGTTGTCGTACCAGAGGTACAGGATCGCGTTGTCGCCGTCGACCTTGGTGGCGCCGGCGTCGACGATCGAGGAGTGGCGCGAGCCGACGAAGTCCATGGAGACGGCGTCGGGCGCGGTGGTGAAGTCGATCTGGCGCTTCAGCGGCGAGTGCAGCGACACGTTGCGGAGGTAGTCGAGGACCTCCTCGCGCGTGGTCTCGCGCCCGAGGCGCAGGCTGAGGATCGCGATCGAGACGTCCGGGACGGGGACGCGGATCGAGCTGCCGGTGATCGGCGCCTTGAGCTCGGGCAGCGCCTTGGCGACGGCCGAGGCGGCACCGGTCTCGGTGATCACCATGTTGAGCGGCGCCGAGCGGCCGCGGCGGTCGGCCTTGTGGTAGTTGTCCAGCAGGTTCTGGTCGTTGGTGAACGAGTGGACGGTCTCCACGTGGCCGCGCAGCACGCCGTACTCGTCCGCCATCGCCTTCAGCGGCGGGACGATCGCGTTGGTGGTGCAGGACGCGCAGGAGAGGATCTGCTCGTCCGGCTTGATCGTGTCGTGGTTGACGCCGTGCACGATGTTCGGGACGTCGCCCTTGCCGGGCGCGGTCAGGACGACCTTGTCGATGCCGGGGCGCAGGTGCTTGGAGAGGCCCTCGCGGTCGCGCCACTTGCCCGTGTTGTCGATGAGGATGGCGTCCTTGATGCCGTACGCCGTGTAGTCGACCTCGGACGGGTCGTTGGCGTAGATCACCTTGATCGCGTTGCCGTTGGCGAGGATCGTGCTGGACGCCTCGTCGACGGTGATCGTGCCCTGGAACTGGCCGTGGATCGAGTCGCGGCGCAGCAGCGAGGCGCGCTTGACGAGGTCCTGCTCGCCGCCGCCGCGGACGACGATGGCGCGCAGCCGCAGGCCGTTGCCGGAGCCGGCCTTCTCGATCAGGAGGCGGGCGACGAGGCGGCCGATGCGGCCGAAGCCGTAGAGGACGACGTCGCGCCCGTCGCGGCACTCGATCTTGTTGGCACCGGTGGCGCCGGCGACGGCGAGGGCGGTGAACTCCTCCACCGAGAGGCCGCGGTCGTCGGTCTTGTACGTCGCGGCGAGCATGCCGATGTCGATCTGGGACGGGCCGAGATCGAGCGTGGTGAGCGCCTGCAGGAACGGCAGCGTCTCGGTGACCGAGAGCTCCTCACCGTCGATCTGCCGGGCGAATCGGTGGGTCTTGAGGAGGCTGACCACCGACTTGTTCACCAGGGAACGGCTGTGGAGGAGGACCGTGACGTCCCGCTCCCTGTGCAGCTTCCCGATGATGGGGATCATCGACTCCGCGATCTCCTCGCGGTTTTTCCAGCTGGTGAACGAGTCCTCGTTGACAGTCACAGGTTTATCTTTCGAGCTAGGCGGTGCTCATATGCTAACCCGCCGCCTCTCTGGCCCCTCCAGCGGGGGGCAGGATGCCCGGCGACCTCCGTACGCCGCCAGCGCTCGCGGACCGGAGCGGCCCCTCGGATCCGTCCGTGGTTCGGCCGGTCCGGAGCGGGCAGGGGGTCAGCGAGAGGTCCCGGCCCGCCCCCGGGAGGACGCCGTGAAACTGCAGTTCCTGGGCCCGCTCTACGCCCATCCCGGCCCCGTCGCCTCGGTCTGCCTGGACACCTCCCGGGACCAGGACGATCCCGACCGCGCCATCGACCTGCGCTGGCACAAGCTGCGCCGGACCCTGCTCGCGCACGAGGCCGACGAGGCCACCGTCGGAGCGCTCGACGCCGCGGTCGGCACCGACCGCGAGGTGGCCGGACGACACGGCCGGGCGCTCTTCGCCGCCCACGGGAGCCTCGTCCTGGCGGAGCGGCTCCCCGATCCGCCGGACCGCGACAGCGCCCGCTACGGGATGCTGCCCGACGCCCTGCCGCTCGCCCTCCAGCGCGGCCCGGACATTCCGTACGCGGCCGTCGCCATCCGCCGGGTGCACCTCGCCGAGGCCGCCGGCGGCGAGGAGGAGCTCCAGCTCGACTTCGAGACCGGCCGCTGGCCGATGAGCCGGGTCGCCCCGGGCGCCCACGTCCACCGCCGGATACCGGTGGACGGCTGGCCCGAGGAGGCGGAGCGGCTGCTCGCCGAGCTGGTGGCCGCCGTGAGCGCCGCCGGCATCGAGCTGGTCGTGCTGGCCGGCGACCCGTGGTCCGTGAACAGCCTGGTGCGGTCGGCGCCGAAGAAGCTGCTCGGCAACTTCGTCAAGCTCAAGGACGGCCGCTACCGGCGGCCGGAGCCCGGCCGGGCCCTCATGGAGGAGGAGCTCGGCCTCCTGTTCGAGGGCAGGCTCTCCGACCACGACAGGCACCAGCTCGACGCCTACCTCGGCCAGCACGCCCGGCACCCGGAGTACGTCGAGGGGCTCGCCGCCACGGTCGCCGCCTTCCAGCGCGGGCAGGCCCGGACGCTGATCCTGAACCGGCCGGTGCGGATGTCCCGGCACCTGTGGGTCGGCGCGGCGCCCACCCAGCTGGCCCTGTCCGGCGAGGACCTGAGCGCCTTCGGCCTGAACTACTACTGGGAGGAGCCCGCCCCCGGGGCCGCCCTGATCCGGGCGGCGGCCGGCACCCAGGCCGAACTGATCGCCGTACCCGAGGACGTACTGCCCCTGGAGGACGGCGTCGCCGTGCTCCTGCGCTACACCGTCCCCGAATGACCTCGGCGGGAGCCGGCGCCCTGCCCCGCGGCTCCACGCCGGTGGGGCTGCCGCTCCCCCGCTGCGCGCCTACCCGGCGGCGGCCGCCGCGCGCGGCATGCTCGGTCGCACAGGCCGGATGCTCGTGGGCCCCGTACCCGGGAGAGCCGGCGACCCGCGGCGGGAAGGCGTGCAGAGGTGCCACCGGCGAAGGACACGGCGAAGGAGACCTCGCGCACGGCGGACCGGGTGCGCCGCGCGGCCGTCGCGCTCGACGCCCGGCTGCCGCTCGGGGAGATGGCGCGGGGCGGCGTCAGGAAGGCGTTCCCGGACCACTGGTCCTTCCTGCTCGGGGAGATCGCGCTCTACAGCCTGATCGTGCTGCTGCTGACGGGCACCTGGCTGGCCTTCTTCTTCCAGCCGTCGATGGGTGACGTGCTCTACCGGGGCTCGTACGGACCGGTGCGCGGCCTGTGGGTCTCGGAGGCCTACGCCAGCACGCTGCGGATCAGCTTCGACGTCCGGGGCGGTCTGCTGCTGCGCCAGATGCACCACTGGGCGGCGCTCGTGTTCGTGGGCGCCATCGGGGTGCACCTGCTGCGGATCTTCTTCACCGGGGCCTTCCGCCGGCCGCGCGAGATCAACTGGATGGTCGGGCTGACGATGTTCCTGCTCGCCCTGATCGAGGGCTTCGCGGGCTATTCGCTCCCCGACGACCTGCTGTCGGGGACCGGGCTGCGCACGGCGCAGGGGATCATGCTGTCGCTGCCCGTGGTCGGCACCTATCTGAGCTTCTTCGCCTTCGGCGGCGAGTACCCGGGCGAGGACATCGTGTCCCGGCTGTACCCGGTGCACATCCTCCTCGTCCCGGGGCTGCTGCTCGGACTGGTGACGCTCCACCTGCTGCTGGTCGTCCACCTGAAGCACACCCAGTGGCCCGGCCCGGGACGGGCCGGCCGCAACGCGGTCGGCAAGCCGTTCTTCGCGCAGTACGCGGCCAAGTCGGCCGGCCTGTTCTTCATGGTCGCCGGAGTGCTCGGCGTGCTCGGGGCGCTGGCGCAGATCAACCCGGTCTGGGCGTACGGGCCCTACCGCACGGACGTGGTCTCCACGGGAGCGCAGCCCGACTGGTACGTCGGCTTCCTGGAGGGGGCGCTGCGGCTGATGCCCGGGGTCGAGACCCGGCTGTGGGGCCACACGCTGATGTGGAACCCGCTCGTGCCCGGTGTCGTACTGCCCGGTGTGCTGTTCACGGGCCTGTACGCCTACCCCTTCTTCGAGCGCTGGATCAGTCCGGACAAGGGGGAGCAGCACCTGTGCGACCGGCCGCGGCACCGGCCGGTCCGTACGGCGCTCGGTGTGGCGGTGCTCGCCGGTTACGCGGTACTGCTCCTGGCGGGCGCGCAGGACCTGCTCGCCTTCATCTCCGAGATCAGCGTCCAGGCCCTCACGTGGATCCTGCGGTGCGCGCTGGTCCTCGTGCCCCTCGGCGCCTTCTGGCTCACCCGGCGCGTCTGCCTGGCCCTGCAACGCGGGGACATCGAGCTGCTGGAGCACGGGGTGGAGACCGACGAGGTGCGGCAGACGGTCGAGGGCGGCTTCCGCCCGTCGCACCGGCCGCTGAACGGCGCGCAGCGGCACGTACTGCTCGTGCACGCGGTCCCGGAGCCCGTGCGTCCGGAGCCGGTCGGGGCGGAGCCCGCCGCCCGGGCTCGCGGGGTGCGGCACGCGGCCGGGCGGCTGCGG
The DNA here is from genome assembly GCF_042736975.1 of Streptomyces sp. NPDC059989. Lineage (NCBI taxonomy): Bacteria > Bacillati > Actinomycetota > Actinomycetes > Kitasatosporales > Streptomycetaceae > Streptomyces > Streptomyces sp. NPDC059989. The sequence goes on along the minus strand of NZ_JBHWUO010000033.1, from coordinate 56,090 downwards.
GTGGCGCTGAGCCGGTGGTACTACCGGGACCGGCTGGTGCCGCCGATGACGCAGACGCACCGCGAGCGGGTCGCCGAGATCCTGGCGGCTCCGCGGCGGACCGGGGAGGACGGGGAGGACGGGCAGCCCGGGACCGGGGACTGACCGGGTCGGCCGCCCGGGTCCGCCTGTCCGTCCGCCCGCCCGCCCGTCCGTCCGCCCGTCCGTCCGTCCGTCCGCCGTCAGGAGAACTCGTCGCCGGTCCGGAAGACGAACCCGAAGATGCCCGGGACGAGCACGCCGAAGCCGATGAGGGCCAGCCACAGCCCCTGCACCACGCCCAGGCCGATCAGGGCCGTCCCGACGGCCGCGGTCACGGGGGCGTAGCTCCGGGCGGGGAAGGAGAACCGCCGGCCCCCGGCCTCCGCCACCCGTGCGCCCTTGCGGTCCTCGGGCCGGTAGCCGTCACGGTGGAACTGCCGCCACAGGAACGCGGCGATGAGCGCCGACATCAGGAACGACACCGCGAGGGCGGCGATGCCGGCCGGATCGCTCGAGTACCGCAGGTAGACGCCGCCGGTGACCGCGAAGAAGACGGCGACCCCGCTGAACAGCCACGCCTCGGCCCTCATGGCGACTTCACCTCCGGGTGGTGCAGGTCGAAGGCCGGCGAATCCGACCGGATGCGCGGCAGGGCGTCGAAGTTGTGCCGAGGGGGCGGGCAGCTCGTGGCCCATTCGAGCGAACGGCCCCAGCCCCAGGGGTCGTCGACGCCCACGGGCGTGCCGTACCGGACGGTCCGCGCCACGTTGTACAGGAAGGGCAGCGTGGACAGGCCGAGGAGGAAGGAGCCGATGGTGGACAGGGTGTTGAGGAGGGTGAAGCCGTCCGCGGCCAGATAGTCGGCGTACCGGCGGGGCATCCCCTGCTCGCCGAGCCAGTGGTGGACGAGGAAGGTGAGCTGGAAGCCGGTGAACAGGGTCCAGAAGTGGATCTTCCCGAGGCGTTCGTCGAGGAGCTTCCCGGTGAGCTTCGGCCACCAGAAGTAGAACCCCGCGAAGGTGGCGAAGACGATGGTGCCGAAGAGCACGTAGTGCAGGTGCGCCACGATGAAGTAGCTGTCGGTGAGGTGGAAGTCCATGGGCGGCGAGGCGATCAGGACACCCGTGAGCCCGCCCAGCAGGAAGGTCACCAGGAAGCCGATGCACCACAGCATCGGCGTCTCGAAGGACAGGGAGCCGTTCCACATCGTCCCGATCCAGTTGAAGAACTTCACCCCGGTCGGGACGGCGATGAGGAAGGACAGGAGGGAGAAGAACGGCAGCAGCACGGCGCCGGTGGCGAACATGTGATGGGCCCACACGGTGGCGGACAGGCCCGTGATGGCCATCGTCGCGCCGACCAGGGCCACGTATCCGAAGATCGGTTTGCGGCTGAAGACCGGCAGGATCTCGCTGACGATCCCGAAGAACGGCAGCGCGACGATGTACACCTCCGGGTGGCCGAAGAACCAGAACAGGTGCTGCCACAGCAGCGCCCCGCCGTTCGCCGCGTCGAAGACGTGGGCCCCGAACTTCCGGTCCGCCTCCAGAACGAGCAGTGCCGCGGTGAGGACGGGGAAGGCGAGCAGCGCCAGGATCGAGGTGAACAGCACGTTCCAGGTGAAGATCGGCATTCTGAAGAGGGTCATGCCGGGCGCGCGCAGGCAGACGATCGTGGTGATGAAGTTGACCGAGCCCAGGATGGTGCTCAGCCCCGAGACGGCCAGGCCCATGACCCACAGGTCCGCGCCCACCCCGGGCGAGTAGACGGCGCCGTTGAGCGGGGCGTAGGCGAACCAGCCGAATGCGGCGGAGCCGTTCGCCGTCAGGAAGCCGCTGACCACCATCAGGCCGCCGAACAGGTAGACCCAGTAGGTGAAGGCGTTCAGGCGGGGGAACGCCACATCCGGTGCGCCGATCTGCAAGGGCATCACCGCGTTGGCGAAGCCCGTGAAGGTCGGGGTGGCGAAGAGCAGCATCATGATCGTGCCGTGCACCGTGAAGAGCTGGTTGTACTGCTCGTTGGAGAAGATCTGGAGGCCGGGCCGGGCGAGCTCGGCGCGCATCAGCAGGGCCAGTACGCCCGCGAAGAGGAAGAACGCGAAGGCGGTGGCGAGGTACATGTTGCCGATCACTTTGTGATCGGTGGTCGACAGGATCCGCAGCACGGTGGAGCCGGACGCCACGCGCCGGTCGGTGACGGGGTCGTGGACCACCGCGCGCGATGCTTCGCCGGCCTTGTCGACGGACACCATGGGGCCTCCAAGAGTTCCGCAGCGAAACTACGGGGCTGCGCGGAGCCACGGCGCTCGCGCCTCGGCATCGGATCCGGGTGCCACCCGAACGGCCTCCTTCCCCGCCCGTTCCGGCCGGTCCCGGCGGGCGCGCGGGTGAATGGAGCGATCGATCAAAACAATCACCTGAGCGCTTGCGGGACGGCGTAGGGTGCGGCTTCAGGAGCAGCGGCAGGCAACTGGGGGACACCGTGCGAGTACATGTCCGTGCGCGCCACGAGCGCATGGTGGAGATCGTCCGCGAGCACGGCAGTCTCGGCATCGCCGAGGTCGCCGCCGCGCTGGGCATCTCCATGGTCACCGTGCGCCGGGACGCGGCCCTGCTCGTCTCCGAGGGCCGGCTCGGCCGGGTGCACGGCTCGCTGGTCTGGCCGGGGACCGGGCGGGCGGCGCTCCCGCCGGTCGCCGCGGCGGCGCCGGCCAAGGAGGGAACCGTGATCGGCATGATCGTGCCCACCATGGACCACTCGTTCTCCGAGATCGTCCAGGGCGCCCGCACGGTGCTGGCGCGGCGCGGGGCGCGGCTCGTGCTCAGCCTGTCCGGCTACCTGATCGAGGAGGACCGGAGCCAGGTCGAGCGGTTCGTCGCCTCCGGCGTGAGCGGCCTTCTGCTGACGCCCAGTTGGGAGGAGGGCATGCCCGGATCCGGTGCGGCCGAGCCCGTCCTGGCGGCACCGGTGCCCACGGTGCTGGTCGAGCGGTGGACCGGGCCCGGCGACCCCTCCCACGGCCTCGACCGGGTGCGTTCGGACTCCGCCTACGGTGCGGGCACCGCCGTCCACCACCTGGCCGGGCTGGGCCACCGCCGGATCGCGCTCGCGCTCCAGCCCAGTCCGCACGGCCGGCAGCTGAGGGCCGGCTTCGAGGACGCCCTGACGGCCCTCGGACTGCCCGGGGCGCCCTCCCCCGGCTTCGCCCCGGACCGGTCCGCCTCCGAGGCCGAACGCTACGACCTCACCCTGGAGTTCCTGCGCCGCGGCGTGCGCGAGGACGGGATCACCGCCGCCTTCGTCCACAGCGACGCCGACGCCGTCGTGCTGGTGCCGCGCCTCCAGGACCTCGGGATCCGCGTCCCGCAGGACCTCGCGCTGGTGGTCTACGACGACGAGGTGGCGGGCCTGTCCGGACTGCCCCTCACCGCCGTGGCCCCGCCCAGGCGCGCGGTGGGCGCCCAGGCGGCCGGGCTGCTGCTGGACCGGCTCGCGGACGGGGAGGACCGGCCCCGCCGGCACATCGAGCTGCTGCCCCGGCTGCGCGTCCGCGAGTCCTGCGGCGGCGGCGCGCAGCACATGTGAGGCGATCCGATCGTTCGAGCGTATTGATCTTTACGCGCCTCTTGAGCGTCATTTCGAACGCGTGCTAGAAACGTTCGGCGGGGCTTCCTCCCACCCCCGCCCCCACGCGTACAGCCGCCTCGATGCCGAGCGGTCGCCTGCCGCTGCCCGCGCACGCATGCGTGCAGGGCGCGGACCGCCGTCCGGCGAGCCGGTCGCGCCCAGCTCTGGAGGCTCCATGTCCGGTCCATGGTCCCGCCGTTCGTTCCTGCGCCTCTCCGGCGGCGCCGCGCTGCTCGCCGGCACCTCCTCCGTGGCCGCCGTCTCGCCGGCCTGTTCCGCCGTCGCCGCCGTCCCCGCCGGCGACGCGTACGACACCCTGCGCCTCAAGTGGCGCGAGATGGTGCTGGGCAGCGGCTTCGACCCGGCGGCCGCGCCCTTCGGCGCGAAGCTGGCTCTGACGGGCGCTCAGGCCGCCGAACACCGCTCGACCATGGCGGCGGTCGGCGGCTCCCTCTGGCCGGACCTGCCGCTGACGGTCTCCAGCTCGATCACCGGCAGCTACTCCCGGCTGGCCACCATGGCCCAGGCGTACGCCCAGCCCGGTACGGGTCTGACCGGCGACACCGCACTGCTCGCCGCGACCAAGGCCGGCCTCGACCACCTCTACCAGCAGGCCTACAACCCGGCGAAGAGCCGGTTCGGCAACTGGTGGGACTTCCAGATCGGCTCGCCCCAGCTCCTGTTGGACATCAGCACGGTCCTGCACGACCAGCTGTCCGCGGCCCAGCTCGCCAACCACCTCGCCGCCGTGGACGCGTTCGTCCCGGACTCCTCGGTCGCCGCCTACACCGGCACCAGTACGGGCGCCAACCGGGTGGACCTCTGCCGCTCGCTGGCCCTGCGCGGCATCCTCGGCCGGAACGCGGCCAAGATCGCGCTCGCCCGCGACGCCCTCTCCCCCGTCTTCCCGTTCGTCACCGGCGGAGACGGCTTCTACGCCGACGGCTCCTTCGTCCAGCACACCTACCTCTCCTACACGGGCTCGTACGGTGCGGTGCTGCTCGGCGGACTGGCCTCTCTCTTCTCGCTGTTGAACGGATCGGCCTGGGCGGTCACCGACGCCAACCGGCAGATCGTGCTCGACTCGGTGGAGGCCTCCTTCGCACCGTTCCTCTTCAACGGCCTGATGATGGACGCGGTCTCCGGCCGCTCCACCAGCCGCGGCAACCCGCGGACCAACTCCTACGGCTTCCAGGGCGGCGACCACGGCCGCGGCCACGGCGTCATGTCCTCCATGGCCCTGCTCGGCACGGCCGCGAGCGGTACGGAGAACCAGCGCTGGCGCGGCCTGGTCAAGGGCTGGATACAGCGGGACTACTACAGCCCCGTGCTCACCGACACCGACCTTGGCGTCGCGGCGCTGGCCCGGCTCAAGGCGGTACGGGACGACAACGCTGTCAGCGCCCTCGCCGAGCCCACCTCCCACCGGCTCTTCCCGAGCATGGACCGGGCGGTCCACCGCCGGCCCGGCTGGGCGGCTTCCCTCAGCATGGCCTCCAAGCGGATGGGCCTCTACGAGACGGGCAACGGCGAGAACCTCCGCGGCTGGCACGCCGGGGCCGGCATGCTCCAGTGGTGGGGGGACACCTACGGCAACGGCCAGTACACCGACGCCTTCTGGCCGACCGTCGACCCGTACCGGCTGCCGGGCACCACGGTCTCCCGCAAGGTGCTCGCCGACGCCGAGGGCGGCGCCTGGGGGCTGCCGAGACCGGACGTGAACTGGGTCGGCGGTGCCACGGACGGGGAGTACGCCGCGCTGGGGCAGTACGTACGGGGGCTGTCGAGCACGCTGTACGCCAAGAAGTCCTGGTTCTGCCTGGCCGACTCGATCGTCTGCCTGGCGGGCTCCGTGCGGAGCACCGACGGCACCGCGGTCGAGACCGTGGTCGAGAACCGCAACCTCGGCGCGAGCGGCAGCCAGGCCCTCACCGTGAACGGCGCCGCCCAGTCCACCGCCCTCGGCTGGTCGGCCACCCTCACCGGGGCCACGTGGGCGCAGATCGCGGGACACGGCGGGTACGTGTTCCCCGGCGGGGCCACCGTCAAGGCGCTGCGCGAGGCCCGGACCGGGTCCTGGCACGACATCAACACCGGCGGGACCACGGACCCGATCACCCGCCGCTATCTGACCCTCTGGTTCGACCACGGCGTCGACCCCTCCGGCGCGGCCTGCTCCTACATCCTGATGCCCGGCGCCGGTACGACCGCCACCGCCGCGCGCGCCGCCGACACCGGCTGGCTGACCGTCCTCGCCAACGACAACGACCGGCAGGGGATCGCGGTTCCCTCGCTGGGCGTCACCGCCGTCAACTTCTGGTTCGCCGGGACCGTCGGCGGCCTCACCGCCGACAAGCCGGCCTGCGTCCTCGTACGGGAGCACGGCGACGGCACGGCCACCCTCTGCGTCTGCGACCCGATGCGGATGCAGACCGGGCTCACGGTCACCTGGCACCGGCCCGTGGCCTCCGTACTCTCCAAGCCGGCCACGGTGACCTCGGCCGCCACGGGGTCCGCCCTCACCCTCACCTTCGGGAACCTGACCGGACTGGCCGGCGCCACCCAGCGGATCGAGGTCGCGCTGGGCTGACCCGGGCGGCGGCTACTTCACGGCTACTTCACCGCGCCGGCGGTCAGGCCCGAGCGCCAGAAGCGCTGGAGGCCGAGGAAGGCGATCACCAGCGGGATCACGGCGATGAGCGAGCCGGTGATGGCCAGCGAGTACATCTCGGGGCTCTCGGTGGTCGAGACGTTCCACATGTAGAGGCCGAGGTTGACGGGGTACAGGTTCTTGTCGTTCAGCATGACGAGCGCGCCGTAGAAGTTGTTCCAGCTCGCGGTGAAGGAGAACAGGAACAGCGTGGTGAAGCCCGGGGCGAGCATCGGCAGGACGACGGAGCGGAAGGTCCGCACCTCGCCCGCGCCGTCCACCCGGGCCGCCTCGATCACCTCGTACGGGACGTAGCCCTCGGAGAAGACCCGGGCGAGGTAGACGCCGAACGGATTGACCAGCGAGGGGATCAGCAGCGCCCAGTAGGTGTTGGTGATCCCGGCCTTGGAGGCCAGCAGGTACATCGGGAGGGTCAGGACCGCTCCGGGGACCAGCACACCCGCCAGGACCACGCCGAAGAGCTTCTCCTTGCCCGCGAATCCGTACTTGTCGAAGGCGTAGCCCGCCGCGACCGAGATCAGCGAGGAGAGGGCGGAGCCGACGACGGCGTAGACGAGCGTGTTGAGCAGCCAGCGGCCGTAGATGCCGTCGTTGTGGGTGAAGACCTCGTGGATGTTGGAGAAGAGGTTGAACTCCCCGAAGGCGAAGCCGTTGGTGCCGAAGAGGTCGCGGCGGTTCTTGGTGGCGGCGATCAGCAGCCAGCTGATCGGCATCAGCGTGTAGACCGCGAGGATGAGCAGGACCGTGTTGACGGCGCTCTTGGAGGCCCAGGCGCGGCGGCCGCGGGGGGCTCGTGCGGAGCGGCGGGGGGCGGTGTGCGTGCTCATGCTTCCTGCCACCGCTTTCCGATCCTGGTGACCGCGAAGGACAGCGCGCCGGCCACGAGGGCCAGCAGCAGCGAGGCGGCTGCCGCGCTCGCGTAGTCGTGGTCGACGAACGCCTTGCTGACGATGTACATGGTGGGCGACCAGTCGTTGCCGAGGGTCTGGGCCTGGTCGGAGAGCAGCTTGGGCTCGGTGAAGAGCTGGACGGCTCCGACGCAGGTGAAGAGGAGGGTCATGACCACCGAGGAGCGGATGATCGGCACCTTGATGCCCAGGGCGATGCGCCAGGCACCGGCGCCGTCGACCGTGGCGGCCTCGACGATCTCGCGGGGCACGGCCTGGAGGGCGGCGAAGAAGATCACCATGTTGTAGCCGATCCACTGCCAGACGGCGATGTTGGCCATCGAGGACAGGGAGTGGTCGGGTGAGAAGAAGTTCCAGCTGCCGCCCGCGGCGTCGATCCACCGGACCACCGGGCTGAGGCCGGGGGTGTAGAGGTAGATCCAGACGATCGAGGCGATCAGCCCGGGCACGGCGTGCGGCAGGAAGAGGGCGAGCTGGAAGAAGCGCTTGGCCCGGGCGTAGGCCGAGTCGACCAGCAGGGCCGCGGCGAGCGCCCCGCCGATCATCACGGGTATGTACACGAGGCAGTACGCGGCCACGTGCAGGAACGATGCGCGGAACGCCGGATCGGCCAGCACGGCCGTGTAGTTGGACAGCCCCGTGAAGGTGCGTTCGACGCCGCCGAACCCGAGCCCCGAGGACTGCTCCCGGTACAGGCTCATCCAGCCCGCGTACGCCACCGGCGCCACCATGACGACGGCGAACAGCACGAAGAACGGGGAGAGGAAGAGGACCGCGGCGCCGCGTTGTCCGCGGCGCAGCGTGCCCCCGGCGGGTGCCGGGGCGGTGGGCGGTGAGTCCACGGGAAGGCTCCTTGGCGGTGCGCGGGGTTACGGCGAGGGGGTGGCCGCGGTGTTCGGCGGCCACCCCCGGCGACCGCACTGGGTCACTTGGCGAGCTTGAGGCCGCGGCTCCCGATCGCCGCCGTGGCCGACTCCTGGGCCTTCTCCAGGCCGCTGGCCAGGCCGTTCTTGGCGGCCTCGTCCTTGAAGTCGGCGTTGACCCTGCCCCAGACCGGGCCCCAGGTCCATCCGGGGACGATCGTGGCGATCTGGTCCCCGGTCAGCTTGTAGAGGTCCTGGCCGCCGAAGTAGGAGGTGTCGAAGGCCTTGGCGGCCACCTCTGCCATGGCGGGGTTCGCGGGCAGGGCGCTGCTCGGGTTCTTCAGGGCGCTGATGCGGGCCGTCATGGCGGCCGGGTCGGTGGTGACCCACTTGATGAACTCGGCGGCGGCCTTGGCGTGCTTGCTGCCCTTGGGTACGGCGAAGCTCGTGCCGCCGTACATGCCGCTGGCCGGGGTGCCCCAGTGGGGGATGGGGGCGACGCCCCACTTGCCCTTGAGGTCGGGCATGGTGGAGATCATGCCGCCCGCGCTCCAGGAGGCGCCCAGGACGCCGGCGGTCGTGCCGTCGGCCTTGGACTTGCTCTCCTCCGGGGTGCCGGCGCCGTAGTTGAAGACCAGGTCGTCCTTGAGCATCCCCTGCCAGAAGGCGGCGACCTTCTGGGAGGGGGCGTCGTTGATCGCGGGCTTCCAGCCGTCGCCCTTGACTTCGAACCACTTGGCGCCGGCCTGCCAGGACAGGGCCGCCTGCAGCGGTGCGTCGGTCGGGAAGGAGCCGATCCGCGCCTTGGGGTCGGCGGCCTTGATCTTCTCGGCGGCCGCGCGGTACTCGTCCCAGGTGGTGGGGACGCTCACGCCGTACGTCTCGAAGAGGTCCTTGCGGTAGAAGTACATCTGCGGGGTGGCGTCGAAGGGGACGGACCAGGTCTTGCCGCCGAAGGTCACCAGGTTCTGGACGCCGGTGGGGAAGCTCTTCTTCACCAGCTCGCCGGAGGACGCGGTGAGGTCCTCCAGGAAGCCCTGGCTCGCGAACTCCGGGACCACGTTGTACTCGATGGTCGCCACGTCCGGCGCGTCGCCCGCCTTGATCGCGTTGCTGATCTTGCTGTAGCCGTCGGCGCCGCCCGGTATCTGGGAGAACCGCACCTGGATGTCGGTGTGCGTCCTGTTGAACTCGGCGGCCGCGGCCTCGGCGCCGCCGGTCCAGGTCCAGTACGTGAGGGTGACGGGCTTGCCCTCGTCCCCGGCGGCGGACGAAGCGGTGGAATCGGAACCGGCACAGGCGGAGGTCAGCAGGGCGAGGGACACCGCTGCGGCCAACGCGCCGTAGGCACGCGAGGACTGAGCCTTCATTGAGCTGCTCCTGTGGCGAGTGGGCTGAACGGATCGAATCATTCGCCCATGCATCTTGAACGTCAAGAGCGAGTGAACTATTGATCAATACGATCAACTCGGGGCGCGGGACGGGTGTTCAAGCCGTCCTGTCGAGGTCCTCGCGACGGACGCCGTGCACGAACGGCAGGCCCGCTGCGTAGCGGGCGATCTCCTCGATCGCGGAGTCCGCCATCCGGTGGAGTTCGTTGCCCAGGGAACCCGCGATGTGCGGGGTGAGCAGCACGTTCGGCAGGTCGTACAGGGGGGAGTCGGCCGGCAGGACCTCCGGCTCGGTGACGTCGACGACCGCCCGTAGGCGGCCCGTGGCCAACTCCTCGGTGAGGGCGGCTCCGTCGACCAGCGAACCGCGGGCCGTATTGATCAGGGTGGCGCCGTCGCGCATCAGGGCCAGCCTGCCGCGGTCGATCATCGCCCGCGTCTCGGGCAGCGCCGGCGCGTGCAGGCTGACCACGTCACAGGTGCGGCAGAGTTCGTCGAGCCCCACGCCCCGGGCGCCGAGCCGCTGTGCCTGTCGCCCGCTCAGGTACGGGTCGTACAGGAGGAGTTCGAGATCGTACGGGCGCAGGAGTTCGATCACGCGGCGGCCGATCCGGGAGGCGCCGACGATGCCGACGGTCCTGCGGTAGTTGCCGGCGTGGCCGTACCGCAGGTGCCAGTCGTGGTGGAGGCCGCGGACGCTGCGGTACTCCTCGCGCAGCTCCAGCACGTGCTTGTTGGAGAGCAGCACCATGGCGACGGTGTACTCGGCCACGGGCAGGGAGTTGGCCAGGGCCGCGGAGGAGACGGCGATGCCGCGCTCCCAACAGGCGTCGGTGACCAGGTGTTTTACGGAACCGGCGGCGTGCACGACGGCCTTGAGCCGAGGTGCGGCCGCGAGCGCCCGCGCGTCGACGGCCGGGGCGCCCCAGAAGGTGAGCAGGACCTCGGCCTCCGCCAGCGCGGCCGCCACCTCGGGTCTGCCGAAGTCGTCGGCGACGCATTCCGGGTCGAGCGCGGCCACCTCGTGGAGCCGGCGTGCGCCGGCGTCGTCCAGCAGGCGGGGAAGAAGCTCGGGGGCCATCGCGAGCAGGGTTCGCGGGCGGCGCACAGACATGTGGGGTGCTCCTTGCGGCTGGGTGAGGCCGCGCCGACTCTATGGAGCAAGAATTCGATCGTCAAGATCTAACACTCATATAGCTCGATACGATCGATACGATCGCGCCATGTGCTCCGGGAAGGCCGACAGGGAGGCGCTCTCAGTCCGTTGCCCCGCCGAGCCGTTCGCCGGGCAGCCAGTGGAGCGCGAACCAGAGTTCCATCCGGACGTCGGGGTCCTGGACATCGGTTTCGAGGAGCTCGGCCACGCGGCCGATCCGGTGGCGCACGGTGTTGCGGTGGACCTGGAGTGCCGCGGCCGTCTGGTCCCAACTGCAGTGCAGGGAAAGCCAGGTGCGCAGCGTTGCCAGCAGGACGGCCGGACCGGGCGGCGGGGCGCTGTCGAGCGGGGCGAAGCGGGCGCGGGCGAGGGCCGTCGCGTCGGCGGCGTTGACGATGCCGTGGACGCTCTGCTCCTCGACACGGTGGTGGACGACGGGCTCGCGGGCGGCGAGGGCGCGCCGCAGTGCGCGTTCGGCCTGGGTGTCGGCGACGGGCAGGTCGATGGTGGCCACGGGCGCGCTGAAGCCGAGGGTCCAGCCCAGCCGGGCCGCGGCCTCCCCTTCGGCCTCGATCGCACGCCCCCCGGGGACCAGGGCGCGCAGCGCGTCGCCGTCCAGGTCGAGGTAGGAGGTGCCCAGGGCGGTACCGAGGGCTGCGAGCTGGACGGGGTCGCCGTCGCCCGCGGCTGTCGGGCCTGCCTCCGGCCGGGCGCGGTGGCCGTGGACGACGACCCAGCGTCCGCCGCGCGGCGCGTCGGGGGGCAGGAGGGCGGGGGCGACGGCGGCGGGCGGGGCTCCGAGCATCAGGCGGACCAGCGCGCCGGCGCCGGCCGTGTCCGTGCCGAGGGCGTGCCGCGGGCTGGTGAGCAGCGAGAGAAGGACGGTGGCGACGCCGGTCACCGAGCGGTGGACGACCGTCGGCTGCGCGGTGGCGGCGATGCCCACGACGAGCGGCCCGGCGCGGCCGTCCCGGCCGGGGAGCGTGTGCACGGTGAGCCGGCTGCCCGCATGGTGTTCGGCGGCGGCGGTCGGCGGCTGGGCGCGCCCCGCCTTGGTGAGCCGGGACCGAGCCATGGTGCGTACGGCGAGGTCGAGCAGCTGCTGCCGGACGGCCGGGTCCGGCCGGGCGCCGGCGCTGAACAACTCCCGGCCGTGCGCGTCGATCAGTACGGTCCAGGCGCCGAGGTGGGTGGAGAGCTGCTGCAGGACGGCGGGAATCGCCTCGGGGCGGGCCGCGGCGGAGGCGAGGCCCGACTGCGCCTGCGAGATCTGCCGCAGGTCGCGGGTGCTGGCCTCGGCCATCGAACCGTAGAGGGAGCGGCCGATGGCGACGAACGGGGTGGCGACCGGGACGCGCAGCAGGGGCAGGGCGTGCCGCTCGCAGGCGGTGATCAGGTCCGGCGGCACCTCGTCGTAGACCGGTGCCACGCCGAATCCCAGCGCGGCGGCTCCCGCGCCGACCACGCCGCGGACGTAGGCGTCGATGCCCTCGGCGGTCTGCGGCAGGCGCACGCCGGCCGTGAGGAGCAGTTCGCCGCCGATCAGGTACGGCGCGGGATCCTCGACCTCGGTGGTGCCGGCGGTGCCGATCAGCCGGTCGTCGACGGGGCCCGCGATCTGTTCCAGACCCAGCTCGGGGTCGGCGAGGAGCGTGGCGAGGGGCAGGGCGGGAGACCCGGGTGCGGGGTCGTGGGGAGTGGTCATGCCGTCCGTCCGTTGGATGGTTCATCCATTCTGCCCGATCACATTGGATGAAACCTGCTCTTCTCTGGAGTCCACAAGCGGAATACCGTCACCCTCATTCCCGCCTCACCAGCTGTGCCGCCGTCGCCGCGCCCCGTGGCCGGCGGCCGCTGTCCCCCCGTACCGGAGGACCCTCATGACGTTCGACTACGTGGTGATGATCGGATACCTGCTGGGTATCGTCGGCGTCGGATGGTGGGGCAAGAGACGCGCCGCGTCCAAGAGCGACTTCCTCGTCGCCGGCCGCCGTCTCGGCCCCCTGATGTACACCGGCACCATGGCGGCCGTCGTCCTCGGCGGCGCCTCCACCATCGGAGGTGTGCGCCTCGGCTACACCCACGGCATCTCCGGCGCCTGGATGGTCTTCGCCATCGGCCTGGGCCTGCTCGCCCTGAGCGTGTTCTTCTCCGCCCGCATCGCCCGGCTCAAGGTCTACACCGTCGCCGAGATGCTCTCGCTGCGCTACGGCGACGCCGCGAGCATCATCTCCGGGCTGGTGATGTGGATCTACACGCTGATGCTGGTCGTCACCTCCACCATCGCCTACGCGACCGTCTTCGACGTGCTGTTCGACGTGCCGCGCTGGGCGGCCGTGGTGATCGGCGGCTCCATCGTCGTCGGCTACTCGGCCATGGGCGGCATGTGGTCCATCACCCTGACGGACATGGTGCAGTTCGTGGTGAAGAGCGTCGGCGTACTGGTGCTGCTCCTGCCGATCGCCGTGGTCAAGGCCGGCGGCTTCGCGGAGATGAAGGACAGGCTCCCGGACGACTACTTCTCCTTCACCTCGATCGGCGGGGAGACCATCTTCACCTTCGTGCTGATCTACACCTTCGGCATGCTGATCGGCCAGGACATCTGGCAGCGCATCTTCACCGCCCGCACCGACAAGGTCGCCTCCTACGGCGGCACCGTGGCCGGTGTGTACTGCCTGGTCTACGCCCTGGCCGGCGCCTTCATCGGCATGGCAGCCAAGACCCTCTACCCGACGCTCGAAAGCGCGGACAGCGCCTTCGCCACCATCGTCAAGAACCTGCTGCCGACCGGTATCAAGGGCCTGGTCCTCGCGGCGGCGCTGTCCGCGATGATGTCCACCGCCAGCGGCGCCCTGATCGCGTCGGCGACGGTGGCGAACAACGACATCTGGGCCCGGGTGCGCGCCCTCGGGGGACGCGCGGCCCGGGGACCGGCCGACGACCACGACGAGGTCCGCTCCAACCGGGTGGTGATCGTGGTCCTGGGCATCGTCTCGATCGTCATCGCCTGTCTGCTGGACGATGTCCTCGCCGCCCTGACCGTCGCCTACAACCTGCTGGTCGGCGGCCTCCTGGTGCCGATCCTCGGCGGCCTGCTGTGGCGGCGCGGCAACCTCCAGGGCGCTCTCGCCGCGATGACCGCGGGCGGTCTCACCGTGATCGCCCTGATGGTCGCCAAGGGCGTCCTGGCCAACGAGCCCATCTACTACGGCCTCGCCGTCAGCCTCGTCGCCTACCTGGCGGTCAGCCTCGCGACCCGGCCCACGGATGCCGGGATCCTGGAACAGTGGCGCCGCCGCCTGGCCGGCCAGGACACCGCACACGCCGAAGAATCCGCCGTCGCCGCCACCGCGGCCTCCGCCCACTGACGGGACGGCCCTCCGTGGACACCACCGAACGCGAACTGCGCCGCGAACTCGCCGCGGTCTACCGCCTGGTCGCGCACTTCAGGATGACGGACCTGATCTTCACCCACATCTCGGCCCGGCTCCCCGGCCCCGAGCAGCACTTCCTCATCAACCCGTACGGGCTGCTCTTCGAGGAGATCACCGCCTCCAGCCTGGTGAAGATCGACCTGGCCGGCAATGCCGTCGAGCCGAGCCCCCATCCCGTGAACCCCGCGGGCTTCGTCATCCACAGCGCGATCCACCGCGCCCGCGAGGACGCCCACTGCGTCCTGCACACCCACACCCAGGCGGGCTGCGCCGTCGCCGCCCAGGAGGGCGGGCTGCTGCCGCTGAACCAGATGTCGATGGAGTTCCACGACCGGCTGGGCTACCACGACTACGAAGGCGTCGCCCTCAACCTCGACGAGCAGCAGCGCCTGGTCGCCGACCTGGGCGGGCACCCCGCGATGATCCTGCGCAACCACGGCCTGCTGACCGTCGGCACGAGCCCGGCCCAGGCCTTCCTGCGCATGCACTACCTGGAGAACGCCTGCCGGATCCAGACCACGGCCATGGCGGGCGGCGCGGCCCTGCGGATCCCCGCCCCCGAGGTCTGCGAGCTGACCGCCCGCCAGCTCTCCGGAGACCGGCACGGCTCCGACCTCCAGGACGACCTGGCGTACGAGCTGGCCTGGGCCGCCCTGCTCCGCCTCGTCGAGCGCACCGCCCCCGACTACGCCAACTGAGAGACGCCGATGAGTACCGAAACACGCGCCCCGATCGCCACGCCCCGTGCGGAGGGCGTCCGGTGACCCACGTCCGCAACGGCGGTGACCTCGTCGTCGAATCCCTCTCCTCACTCGGCGCCGCATCCGTCTTCGGCCTCCCCGGCCAGCACGCCCTGGGCCTCTTCGACGCGCTGCGCCGCTCCCCGCTGCGCTACGTGGGCCTGCGGGTCGAGAACAACGCCGGCTTCGCCGCCGACGGCTACGCCCGCACCGCCGGAACCGTCGCCCCCCTGTTCCTCTCCACCGGACCGGGCGCCCTCACCTCGCTCGCCGCCCTCCAGGAGGCGGCCGCGGCCTCGGTCCCCGTGCTCGCCGTGTCCAGCCAGATCCCCTCGGCCGGGCTCGGCGGCCGCCGCCGCGGCTACCTGCACGAACTCGTCGACCAGCAGGCCAGCTTCCGCGACGTGGTGAAGTCCGTGCACACCGCGCGCACCGCCTCGCAGATCCCCTCCGCCCTGGCCGCGGCCTGGGAGTCCGCGCTCACCGCGCCGTTCGGCCCGGTCTGGGTGGAGGTCCCCCAGGACGTCCTGCTCGCCCCCACCACCGTGCCCCCGGTGACCCGCCTGCGCGCCGAGGCCCGCCCCCTGGCCCCCCGGCCCGAGCTGATCGCCGAGGCGGCCCTGCTCCTGGCGCGGGCCCAGCGGCCGGTCATCCTGGCGGGCGGCGGAGTGGTGCGCTCGGGCGCGACCGCCGAACTGCTCCGGCTCGCCGAGCTGCTGCGCGCCCCGGTGGCCTCCACCTACGGCGCCAAGGGCGCCTTCCCGTGGGAGCACCCGCTCTCCCTGCAGTCCTGGATGGAGGACCGCCACACCACCGACCTTCTGGAGGAGGCCGACGTACTGCTGGTGGTCGGCTCCGGCCTCGGTGAACTCTCCAGCAACTACCACACGTTCGCCCCGCGCGGCCGGCTGATCCAGATCGAGGCGGACCTCGGCAAGCTGGAGTCCAACCACCCCGCCTTCGGCATCCACGCCGACGCCCGGCTCGCCCTGGCCGCGCTGCACGACTCCGTCCCGGCCGGGGAACCCGACGGCCGCGCCGAGGAAGTGGCGGCCGGCCTCCTCAAGCGGGTCCGGGCCCGACTGGACGGGCAAGGGCTGGACCCGGAGCGGGAACTGCTGGCCTCGCTGCGGCGCGCCCTGCCCGACGGCTCCCCGGTCTTCTTCGACATGACCATCCTCGGCTACTGGGCCTGGTCCGCCTTCGACGCCCGCGAACCGAACACGATGCACTCCGCCCAGGGCGCCGGCGGCCTCGGCTACGGATTCCCGGCGGCGCTCGGGGCGGCGGTCGCCACCCCGGACCGCCCGGTGCTCGCCGTCTCCGGGGACGGCGGGGCGATGTACTCGATCGCCGAGCTGGCCACCGCCCGCCAACTCGGCCTGAACGTCACCTGGCTGATCGTCGACGACGGCGGGTACGGCATCCTGCGCGAGTACATGACCGACACCTTCGGCGAGGCCACCGCCACCGAACTCGCCCGCCCGGACTTCGTCCGCCTGGCCGAGTCCTTCGGGGTCCCGGCCACGCTGACCGGCCTTCCCGACGTGGAACGCGACCTCGCCGCGGCCCTGGCCTCCCCCGGCCCGAGCGTCGTGGTCCTCCCCGCCGTGCTCCGCATGTTCGCGCCCACCCACCTCGACGCGGACCGGGAATCCGGCGGCCTAGCGCTGTGACCGGCAAGGTTTGCCGGTCACAGCACTAGCGCTGCCAGACCGTGGTGATGTTGCAGAACTCCCGGATGCCGTGGCCGGACAGCTCGCGGCCGTAGCCGGACCGCTTGACGCCGCCGAAGGGGAGGGCCGGGTGTGAGGCGGTCATGCCGTTGACGAAGACGCCGCCGGCCTGAAGGTCCTCCGCGAAGCGGGCGATGTCCGCCTCGTCGCGGGTCCAGACGTTGGAACTGAGGCCGAAGGGCGTGTCGTTGGCACGCTCGACGGCCTCGTCCAGGCTGCCCACCCGGTAGAGGGTGGCGACGGGGCCGAAGGCCTCCTCCTGGTCGATGCGCATGGCCGGGGTGACGTCCGCGAGGACCGTCGGCTCGTAGAACCAGCCGTGCTCGAACCCGGGCGGGCGCCGGCCGCCGCACAGGACCGTCGCGCCGTGCTCCACGGCGTCGTCGACCAGCTCCTCCAGGTCGGCCCGGCCCGCCTCGGTGGCCAGCGGGCCCACGTCGGTGGCCTCCTCCATCGGGTCGCCCACCGCGAGCGCCGCCATGCCAGCCGTGAAGCGTTCGGCGAACTCGTCGTGGACGTCGGTGTGGACGATGAAGCGCTTGGCGGCGATGCAGGACTGTCCGTTGTTCTGTACGCGGGCGGTGACCGCGGTGCGCGCGGCCTGGGCGATGTCGGCCGACGGCATCACGACGAAGGGGTCGCTGCCGCCGAGCTCCAGGACGGTCTTCTTGACCACGTCCCCGGCCACGGACGCGACCGCGCGGCCCGCCGGCTCGCTGCCCGTCAGGGTGGCCGCCGCCACCCTGGGGTCGCGCAGCACTCCCTCCACGGCCGCCGAGCCGATGAGCAGGGTCTGGAAGCAGCCGCGGGGGAAGCCGGCCCGGTGGAAGAGGTCGCCGAGGTACAGGGCGGTCTGGGGCACGTTCGAGGCGTGCTTGAGGAGTCCCACGTTGCCGGCCATCAGGGCGGGCGCGGCGAACCGGACGACCTGCCAGAGCGGGAAGTTCCACGGCATGACGGCGAGGACCACCCCGATCGGCCGGTAGGTGACGCGGACGGCGGAAGCGCCCGCGTCGCTCACGTCGGCGGCGCCGGGGTGCTCGTCGCCGAGGAGGGATTCCGCGTGGTCGGCGTACCAGCGCATGGACTTCGCGCACTTGGCGGCCTCGGCGCGGGCCGCCGCCAGCGGCTTGCCCATCTCGGTGGTCATGGTCCGCGCGATGTCCTCCGTGTCCTCCTCCAGGAGCGCGGCCGCGCGGGTCAGGAGCTCGCGCCGTTCGGCGAACGTGGTGCGCCGGTACGCGGCGGCCGTCTGCGCGGCGTCCGCCAGGCACCGCTCGATGCCGGCCGCGTCGAGCGCGTCGAAGGTGCGCAGCGTCTGGCCGGTCGTCGGGTTGACGGTGGCGATGGGCATGGTGCGGCCTTCCTGTGCAGGGGGGTGGTCAGCCGCTGCCCACCGCGTCGTCGCAGGCGGGGCAGATCCGGCTCGCGTGCTCCGGGGCGTACCACGGGGCCCCGGGGTCCGCGTGCGGCTCGGCCGGGGCGGCTTGCATGGCGAAGGTGTCCTTGCCGCAGAAGGTCCTCGGGCCGGGGACCGAGGTCGTTCCCGGGGCGGCGGGGACCGCGTGCACGCGGAGGACCGACCGTGCGTCGTCACGTGACAGCTCGTACACCACGAGGATCCCGCTCATACCTCGACGGTAGGCCGCCGCGGGGAGACTCGCCGCATCGACGGTCCGAACGGCGCGCCGCGGGCCCGAGGGGCGCGATCGGGGGCGGACCGCCCGCCGGGCAGGTCCCGGCCGGTCACCGTGGGACCTCCGCCGGAGGGGTACGGCCCGCGGCGCGCGGCCCCGGCCAGTACGCGGCCCGGTCGGCGGCCGGCAGGAGCACCACCGCCAGTACGGGGAACAGCGCGGCCAGCGCGAAGACCGGGGTGTAGCCCCGGTCGGCGATGAGGGCGCCGGCCAGCGGCGGTACGAGGACCACCGCGGCATGCTGGCCCATGCCGTGCACCCCCAGGGCGCGGCCCGCCCAGTCGGGGCCCGCGTACTCGGCGACGGCCGTGTTGTGCAATCCGTTGGTGCTGACCGTCAGGCCCGAGGCGAGCAGCAGGGCCGCCGTGGCGAAGGCCGAGTCCCAGGCGGCTCCGGCCGTGAGCAGGACGAGGTTCGCCGCCGTGGCCGCCGCGAGCAGCCGCATCGGCCGGATCCGGCTTCCCGCGCGGTCGGACCACCAGCCCGCCAGCAGCCGTACCCCCGCCCCTGCCAGGTTGGCCACGGCCAGTACCCCGCCGGCGGCGCCCGGTGACCAGCCGCGCGCCTCGGTGAGGAAGAGCAGGGAGAATCCCGTCACCACGAACTGCGGCACGCACAGCACCGCGGCCGCGCCGTGCAGCCGCCACAGGTGGCCGCCGCGGTACGGGGCGGGGGTCCGTACCCCGCCGGCCGGCCGGTCGGGGCGCGGCGGATCGACGGCGAACAGGGCGATCGCCAGCCCCGCGGCCCCGCACAGCGCGGCGCAGAGGCCGAAGGCCGCGGACAGGCCGGCGTGGTGGGCGACCGGCGGCAGGGCCGCGGCGGCCGCTGCGATGCCGAGCGGCTGTGAGGCCTGTCGGACACCCATCGCGATCCCCCGCCGGTCGGGCGGGAACCAGCCGATGACCAGGCGCCCGGAGGCCGAGTGGACGGAGGATCCGACGGCCCCGGCCAGGACGAGCAGCACGCCCGTCACCCACACCCCGTGCACGACCGCGGCGCCCGCCATCACCCCGGCGGCGGCGAGCAGTCCGACGGCGAGGGCCTTCTGCTCCCCGTACCGGTCGGCGACCACGCCCCAGCCGATCAGGCCGAGCAGGATCCCGATGACGGGGCAGGAGACGAGGACGCCGGCGCCGGCGAGCGAGAGCCCGAGTTCCCGCTGGAAGGCGGGAACCAGGAAGGGCATCCCGTAGAGCGCCGTGGTGCTCGCGGTCTGCCCGCCGGTACCCAGGGCGAGCATCAGCCAACTGCGCGGTATCCGCTGCTCGTTCATGACCTCACCCTAGTCAGCGCACCGACATGTGAGACGAGATGTTTCGCATGTCGAGACTGCTCACAGGAGGGGCGCATGACGGGCCATCAGGTCAACCGTCCCGGACTCTTGACTGTGTTACCTGCGGTAGCCATCCTCGTCCCACAGTTGCGCGGTCCATGACAATCCAGCCGAAGACGTGAGTGATGACCATGACCCGACCCCCACACCGCAGGCGAAAGCCGCTCGCGGTCCTGTCGTTGCTCGTCGCCGTGGTGGCCATGATGCTCGGCCCCGTGCCCAGCTCCGCCGCCTCCGACCCCGGCTGGTGGAACCCGGTCGCGCGGCCGGCGCCCGACTCCCAGATCAACGTCACCGGCGAGCCCTTCAAGGGGACCGACGCCCAGGGCAAGGTGCGGGGCTTCGTCGACGCCCACGACCACATCATGTCCAACGAGGGCTTCGGCGGCCGCCTCATCTGCGGCAAGCCGTTCTCCGACCAGGGGGTCGCCGAGGCGCTCAAGGACTGCCCCGAGCACTACCCCGACGGCACCCTCGCCGTCTTCGACATGATCACCAAGGGCGGTGACGGCAAGCACGACCCCAACGGCTGGCCCACCTTCAAGGACTGGCCCGCCCACGACTCGCTCACCCACCAGCAGAACTACTACGCCTGGGTGGAGCGCGCCTGGCGCGGCGGCCAGCGCGTCCTCGTCAACGACCTCGTCACCAACGGGGTGATCTGCTCGGTCTACTTCTTCAAGGACCGCAGCTGCGACGAGATGACCGCCATCCGCCTGGAGGCGCAGAAGACGTACGACATGCAGGCGTTCATCGACAAGATGTACGGCGGCCCCGGCAAGGGCTGGTTCCGGATCGTCACCGACTCCGCGCAGGCCCGCGACGTCATCCAGCAGGGCAAGCTGGCCGTCATCCTGGGCGTGGAGACCTCCGAACCCTTCGGCTGCAAGCAGATCCTGGACGTCGGGCAGTGCAGCAAGGCGGACATCGACAAGGGCCTGGACGAACTGCACCGCCTGGGCGTGCGCAGCATGTTCCTGTGCCACAAGTTCGACAACGCCCTGTGCGGGGTCCGCTTCGACGAGGGCGCGCTCGGCACCGCGATCAACGTGGGCCAGTTCCTGTCGACCGGCACGTTCTGGCAGACCGAGCAGTGCACGGGCCCGCAGCACGACAACCCCATCGGGCTCGCGGCGGCTCCCCAAGCGCAGAAGGAGCTCCCGCAGGGCGTGTCGGTCCCCTCGTACGCCGCGGACGCGCGGTGCAACTCCCGCGGCCTCACCGAGCTCGGCGAGTACGCGGTGCGCGGCCTGATGAAACGCAAGATGATGCTGGAGATCGACCACATGGGCGTCAAGGCCGCGGGCCGGGCCTTCGACATCCTGGAATCCGAGTCGTACCCGGGCGTGATCTCCTCGCACAGCTGGATGGACCTCGACTGGACCGAGCGGGTCTACAAGCTCGGCGGGTTCGTCGCCAGCTACATGAGCGGCGCCGAGGGGTTCAGCGCCGAGGCCAAGCGCACGGACGCCCTGCGCGAGAAGTACAACGTCGGCTACGGCTACGGCACCGACATGAACGGCGTCGGCGGCTGGCCCGGCCCGCGCGGCGCGGACACCCCGAACCCGGTGCGCTACCCCTTCCGCAGCACCGACGGCGGATCGGTCATCGACAAGCAGACCACCGGCTCGCGCACCTGGGACCTCAACACCGACGGCGCTTCGCACTACGGCCTGGTCCCGGACTGGATCGAGGACATCCGGATCGTCGGCGGCCAGGGCGTGGTGGACGACCTGTTCAAGGGCGCCGAGTCCTACCTGACCACCTGGGGCAAGTCCGAGAAGCACAAGGCCGGGGTCAACCTCGCCACGGGCTCGTCCGCGTCGGCCTCCACCAGCCAGTGGTGGAACCCGTTCGTCGACTACTCCCCCGGCCGGGCCGTGGACGGCGACTCGGGCAGCCGCTGGGCCAGCGAGTGGAACGACAACCAGTGGCTGCGGGTCGACCTCGGTTCCGCGAGCCTGGTGGGCCGCATCACCCTCGACTGGGAACAGGCGTACGGGAAGGCGTACCGGATCGAGGTCTCCACCGACGGCACCAACTGGCAGAACGTATGGTCCACGACGGCCAGTGACGGCGGCCTGGACACGGCCCGGTTCCCGGGGGTGTCGGCCCGCTACGTCCGCGTCCAGGGGGTCCAGCGCGCCACGCAGTGGGGCTACTCGCTCCACGAGGTCGGCGTGTACAGCAGCTGACCGCGGGCGGCCGGGGGCGGGGGGCAGGTTCCCCGCCCCCGGCCGCTTTCCCCGGCCGCCTCCCCCGATCCGCGAAGGGAACCCCATGGCACGGCAGTCCCTGGCCGAGCGGCGCCGGCAGCTCACGGAGGCCGCGATCCGCGCGATGACCCGCGACGGGGTCGCCAGGACGACGACCCGGTCCATCGCCGCCGAGGCGGGCGTGTCCCTGAGCGTCTTCCACTACTGCTTCGACTCCAAGCAGGTCCTGCTGGAATCGGTCATCGAGGCGATCACGGAGCACTACATCACGGTGGTGAAGGAGGCGATCCGGCCGCGGGCCACCCTCCGGGAGACCGTCCGGGCCGGCTTCCAGGCGTACTGGGACCACGTGCACGCGCACCCCGGCGAGCACATGCTCACCTACGAGCTCACCCAGTACGCGCTGCGCCAGCCGGGCTTCGAGCACCTCGCGCGGCGCCAGTACGAGCTGTACGCCGACACCTACACCGGGCTCATCGAGGAGCTGGGCCGGAGCATGGACTTCGAGCTGCGCGTCCCGGCCCCCACGCTGGCCCGCTATCTGGCGGCCATGACCGACGGGCTGACCCTGAGCCTGCTCGTCCTCGGCAAGGACGCCGTCCCGGCCTCGGCGGACATCCTGGACACGATCACCGAGCACGTCGCGAGCCTCGTCGGCGACGAGCCGGCGCGTCAGAGCACGGAGGTCGCGGGCGGGACGGCGTAGCGCGCCAGGAAGAGGTCCACGCCCGAGGAGATGACGCGGGTGAGCTCGGCTTCGTCGACCTCCGAGCCGGGGGCGAAGGTGTGGACGAGCTGGAGCACGCCCACGGTGGAGGCGACCAGCTGCTGGACGGCGAGCGCGGGGTCGGGGGTGTCCAGCCGCCCGCGCTCGTTGAGTTCGACCACGGCCTCGGTCAGCGGGCCGTTGTTCATGTCGAACGTGACCCGGTACCAGAGTTGTCCGAGCTGCGGGAAGCGCTCGGTCTCGCCGATGACCAGGCGGCGCAGGGACATGATGTCGCGGCGCAGCAGCACCGCGGCCCAGTCGGTGTGCAGCCGGATCAGCGCCTCCCGCAGGTCGGGGGCCTCGGCGAGGGTGGAGCTGCAGGGCTCCAGGCCCGCGTACGTCTGGGGCAGGATGCCCGCGATGACCGCGAGGAAGAGCCGTTCCTTGTTGCCGAAGTGCTTGTAGATCGTCGCCTTGGACACGCCGGAGCGGCTGGTGATGGCGTCCATGGAGGCCGCGGAGTAGCCCTCGGCCAGGAACTCGGTGACCGCCGCGTCGATGATCGCCTGCCGCTTGCGCTGGGCGGCGTCGGAGGGGCCGGGGATGATCGGGATCCCGAACTCGTCCGTGGCGTTCGTCGTCTCGGCGTCCATGGGGGTGTCCTTCGAATCTGCTGCGTCGCGGGCGAGGGGCGCCAGTATATGAACTGAACCGTTCCGTCGACAAGCTGAACCAACCGGTTCAGTGATGTGCACCGCCCCTCCTGACGCCGTAAACGGCCGATCCCCCTGCGCCGCCCGCGCTCCGGCGGTGCAGGGGGATCGAAAGGAGGGGCGGGGCAGGCCAGGTCAGGTCCGGGCCAGCAGCGTGGTCATGACCTTGTGGAGGACGGTTTCCGGATCGTCCACCGCGTCCTCCGAGCGCCAGGCCACGAAGCCGTCCGGGCGGACGACGACGGCGCCGGCCGGCGTCGTGCCGTGGACCTCGGCCCAGTCGGCACCGTCCTGCGGCACCAGGTCGGCTTCCGGGCCGGTGCCGATCGCGTACGCGCCCAGGTCCATCTCCAGCCGCTTGCCGACGGACCGCGCCGCCGCCCGCCAGGGGGTGCCATCGGCACTGAGCACGACGAAGGACCGCTCGTAGAGGTCCACGGTTGACTTGCGCTCGCCGGCCTCGGTGAGCCACATGTGCGGAGCGCGCGTGCCCGGATCGCCGACGAGCCTCATCCGTTCGGGGACGACGGGCAGTTCCGGGTCGGTGCCCAGGACGGCGCCCTCCCGGTAGCGGTAGCCCATGGCCACGGACAGCACCCCGCCCTGCCGTCCGCCGCCGCGCGCGGCGGGTGCGGAGCCGCTGCCCGAGCCGTTGACCGAGCCGGTGGCCGCGTCGCCGGCCGGGTCGGGGGCGGGCTCGTACCCGGGGTGGCTGTGCTCCGCCGAGCGGGCCGAGGCGCGCTCGCTCGTCGCCCGCGCGACCGGCAGCCGCTCGGCCTCGTAGGTCTCCAGCAGTCCCGGGCCCGCCGTGCCGTTCAGCACCGCGGCCAGCTTCCATGCCAGGTTGTGCGCGTCCTGGATGCCGGTGTTCGAGCCGAACGCCCCGGTGGGGGACATCTCGTGGGCGGAGTCGCCGGCGAGGAAGACCCGCCCGGCCCCGTACCGCTCGGCGACCCGCTCCGCGGCGTGCCACGGAGCCTTGCCGGTGATCTCGACGTCCAGGTCCGGCGCGCCGACGGCCCGCCGGATGTGCGCGACGCAGCGCTCGTCGGTGAAGTCCTCCATCGTCTCGCCCCGGTCGGGGTGCCAGGGCGCGTGGAAGACCCACCGCTCACGGTTGTCGACGGGCAGCAGGGCCCCGTCCGCGTCGGGTTTGGTCAGGTAGCAGACGATGAAGCGCCGGTCGCCGACCACCTCCGCGAGGCCGCGGGACCGGAAGGTGATGCTCACGTTGTGGAAGAGGTCTCCGTGGCCGCTCTGGCCGATGCGCAGCTGTTCCCGGACGGGACTGCGCGGCCCGTCGGCGGCGACGAGGTAGTCCGCGCGCACCGTGCTGTGCTCCCCGGTCTCCCGGTTCTTCACGATCGCGGTCACACCGGTGTCGTCGGGGGCGAAGGAGAGGAGCTCGGTGGAGAACCGCAGCTCCGCCCCGAGGGTGGGGGTCACGGACATCAGGACCGGCTCGATGTCGTTCTGGCTGCACAGGCACCACGCCGACGGGCTGAAGCGGGCGAGCGCGCCCCCGGGGTCGATCTCCTCGAACAGCCACTCCATGTCGTCGCCGGTCAGTGAGCCGCCCTGCATGATTCCGTGGTTGTCCGCCAGGACCGAGGCGGCCTCACGGATCCGGGCCTCCACACCGGCGACCCGGAACAGCTCCATGGTCCGTACGTTGATACCGCGTCCGCGCGGGTGCGAAGAGGTGCCCGCATGCTTCTCGACCAGCATGTGCCTGATGCCATGCCGGCCCAGAAAGAGCGAGGTGCACAGGCCCACCAGCGAGCCGCCCACGATGAGGACAGGGACGCGGTGGTCGACGTTTTCCTTCATGGCTCTTCCATGCCCTCTACGAGGGCTCTTCCCTCGCCCGTTCACCCGCTTGGTGCTCCCCTCTCGCGCCGATGGCAGTACCGGACAACGATCGGGTTCGGGTGGCGTCGCCCCCTGGCGACCGCGAAGTCTCGAAGGAGTGTGAACGATGACAACCTTGTCTGAACGGATATCCCAGTCCGCCTTCGACGGCTCGAGGCTTCGGGTCGTACTGCTGCTGGACCTGTACGACGGGGCTCAGAACCAGTTCCTGCAGGTGTACGAACGCCTGCGCAATCAGGTGGCGTCCGTCCCCGGGCACATCAGCGACGAGCTGTGCCAGTCGATCGAGAACCCCTCGCAGTGGCTCATCACCAGCGAATGGGAGAGCGCCCCCCGCTTCCTCGCGTGGCTGAACAGCGAGGACCACGTCGCCTCGGTCCAGCCGTTGCACGGCTGTGTGCGCGACACCCGCTCGCTTCGGTTCAGCGTGATGCGGGTGACCGGCAACACCCCGGCACCCGACCGGCTGGCCTCCCTCGCCCCGGCACCCGCCCCCCGGCAGGGCGACGGCGTCGTACGCCACGCCCTCACCTTCACCGTCAAGCCCGGCAGCGAGTCCGTCGTCGCGGAGCTGCTGGCCGGCTACACCTCCCCGCAGGCCCGGGTCGACGACAAGACCCGGCTGCGCCGCACCTCCCTCTTCATGCACGGCAACCGCGTCGTGCGGGCGGTCGAGGTGGAGGGCGACCTCCTCGCGGCCCTGCGCCATGTGGCCCTACAGCCCGAGGTCAGGGCTCTGGAGGAGGCGATCAACCCGTACCTGGAGCAGGACCGGGACCTGGCCGATCCGGCATCGGCCCGGCTGTTCTTCACCCGCGCGGCGCTCCCCGCCGTCCACCACGTGGCGGCCGGCGGCCCCGAGTCCGCGAACATCCGGCGGCACGCGCTCTTCTACCCGGCCAAGGACGGGTCGGGCATGGCGCTCGCCCGGCTGCTGGCCGACCAGGACGAGGCGGCCGTGGACGACCCGGAGAGTCCGATCGAGGCCAGCACCGTCTTCCAGCGCGACGACTTCGTCGTCCGGCTGCTCGACATGCGCGGTCCGCTCGCCGCCCGGCCCGCCCTGGCGCTCGGCGTCGAGGGCGGCCACAAGGCGGCCGTGCTCGCCCGGCTGCTCGACAGCGCCAAGGACGGCGTCCCCACCACCGACCTGGAGATCTCGCAGTTCCTCGCGCGCTCCGAAATGCGTCTGATCACCGACCGGCGTACGCCGGTGAAAGACTGAGGAGATGGCCGTCATGACCGCTCGACTGACGATGGAAGAACTGGCCGCCCTGATGAAGAAGGGCGCCGGCATCACCGTCGATCCCGCCGCCATGGCGAGCCGCCCCGACTCGGGCTTCGACGAGTGGGGCCTCGACTCCCTCGGGCTCCTCGGCATCGTCGGGGAGCTGGAGACCCGGCACAGCCGGCCGCTCCCCGCCGACGCCGACCGGTGCAAGTCGCCGCGGGAGTTCCTCGACCTCGTCAACAACAGCCTCATGACGGGCACGACCTGACGCCACCCGCGCAACGCCCCCGAGACCGGCTCCGGGCCGGTCTCGGGGGCGTTCGGCGTGCGGCGTGCGGCGTGCGATGTGATGGGCGCCGGGATCAGCCGGGCACGGCGCACTCGAACGCGTGCAGGTAGGCGTTGACCGGCCGGATCTCGCCGACCACCAGTCCGGCGTCCGCGATCCGGCTGACCAGGCTGTGCTTGGTGTGCTTCGCGCCGCCCACGTTGAGCAGCAGCATCAGGTCCATGGCCGTGGTGAACCTCATGGACGGGGTGTCGTCCACCAGGTTCTCGATGACGACGACCCTGGCCCCGGGGCGGGCCGCCCCGATGACGTTGCGCAGGGTCCTGCGGGTGCTGTCGTCGTCCCACTCCAGGATGTTCTTGATGATGTACAGATCGGCCTCGACCGGGATCGCCTCGCGGCAGTCCCCGGGCACGATGACGGCGCGGTCGGCGAGCGGACCGCCTTCCCGCAGCCGCGGGTCGGCCTTGGCCGCCACTCCCGGCAGGTCGAGGAGGACCCCCCGTACGGCCGGGTGCTTCTCCAGCAGGCTCGCCAGTACGTGCCCCTGGCCGCCGCCGATGTCCGCGACCACCGAGACGCCGGTGAGGTCGAGGAGTTCCGCGACGTCCAGGGCCGACTGCATGCTGGACGTGGTCATGGCCCGGTTGAACACGTGGGCCGATTCGTGCGCGTCCTGGTGCAGGTAGTCGAAGAACCCCTTGCCGAAGAGCTCGTGGAACACGCTTCCGCCGGTGCGGACCGCGTCGTCGAGCCGGGGCCAGGCCTGCCAGGTCCAGGGCTCCGTGCACCACAGGGAGATGTAGCGCAGGCTGTGCGGATCGTCCTCGCGCAGCAGTCGTGACATCTCGGTGTGGACGAACTCTCCGTCCGCCGTCTCCGCGAAGATCCCGTAGCAGGACAGGGCGCGGAGCAGCCGGCGCATCGGCTGCGGCTCGCAGTCCACCGCCGCCGCGAGCTCGTCCGCCGTGGCGGGCGACTCGCCCAGCGCGTCGGCCACGCCGAGGCGGGCCGCCGCTCGTACGGCGGCGGCGCAGGCCGCACCGAAGACCAGCTCGCGCAGCCGCATGGCCGGCTGGGCGTCCGGGGTGGTGGGGGTGGGGATGGGTGTGGGGGTCGGACTTACCGTGGTCATTCGGCCTCGATTCGCCTGAGGAGGGGGAGCACGGGTCAGCACATCCCTGCGGGCTGGGACGTCACGCACCGGTTGTCGAGGAACCTGTTGCCGGATCCGGTCCCCGTGTTGGCGAGGTCGGCCGGCAGGTTGTCGCGTACGTCGTTGTCCTGGATGACGTTGTCGGTGTTCGTGGCGCCCACGAAGCTCTTGAAGAGCAGGATTCCGCCCGAGAGCGGCGAGGAGCCCACGTTGCCCCGGATGGAGTTCGAACGGACGGTCGTCTCCTCGGCTCCGGTGAGGACGATGCCGACGCCCTGGATGTCGGGGAGGCGGGTGTTGCCCTTGCAGAACTTGTTGTTCTCGTGGATCTCGTTGCCGCTGATGGTCATGTCCCCGGCGCCCGGCTCGCCCTCGTCGCCGACGACGAACACCCCGCCGCAGTTGCCGGTGAGGATGTTGTCGGTGACGGAGAGGTTCCGCACCCGCCGGACCGTGACCCCGATCCGGTTGCCCGTCATCATGTTGTCGTCGACCACCGCGCCCAGGGTGTCGGTGGCGCCGCCCTCGCGCTGGATGGTGTTGGCGAGGAAGATGCCGGACTCCGCGTTGTCGCGGGCCAGGTTGCGCCGGAACACCCCGCGGGTGGAGCGCTCCTGGGCGATGCCCCAGGTCCCGTTCTTCTCGGCGGTCACCCGCTCGACCCTGAGCCGGTCGGTGTAGGAGGCCCAGATGCCGCTCTTCTTGAAGCCCGTCAGTTTCAGCTGCCGGATCGTCACCCGGTCGACGGTCTTCTCGGCGGTCCCTATGACGCAGATACCGTTGCCCGACTGTGCGCAGGCGTTGTCGGCGCGCACGGGCGCGACCGGCGGCGTGATCACGGTCTTGGCTCCGGACCCGCGCAGGGTCAGGGGCTTCGTGATGTGCACGCTCTCGTGGTAGGTGCCGGCGAGCACGGTGATGCTGTCTCCCGGCTGTGCGGCGTCCACCGCTTCCTGGATCGATTCTCCCGGATGCACCACGTGTCTGGCCGCCGCGGCGGCGGGCGGCGTTGCCACGCCGAGGCCTGCGGCCATGACGACTGAGATGCATGCGAGGACCGTGAACTGTCGGTTCGTCACGATCCCGAAGTTATGGGCGATCACCGCCTCTCGCCACATTAGGTGAGCGGATGGATACCTCCGGTGGGCAAACGGCCTCATTCTGAGGGCCGTCGGAGTGTACGGCCGTCGCCGGCGGTGCGACCGCAAAGCTGTGGACCGGCTCCAACGGGGCCGTCGTCCCCAGCGGCACCGGAGGTTCCTCTTTTCGCCATACCGCTCCCGAGACCGGGCCGTACGTCCGACCCTCGCGGTAACCTGGGCCTGCCGTCCCGCTGCCCGGGCGGCTCCGTGCCATGGGGGACGCTGTGGGGGATCCGGACCGCCGGCGGAATACCGATCACCAGCTCGAATCAGCGGACACGACCGTCCCGCCCTTCCCCGCGCAGTTGCGGCGTCTGCGGGTGCAACGGGGAATGTCGCTGGCCGACCTGGCCCGGCGGACGCACTACAGCAAGGGCTATCTAAGCAAGATCGAGACCGGTGCGAAGCCCGTGACGGCCGATGTCGCGCGCCGCTGCGACGAGGTGCTCGGGGCGGGCGGCGAACTGCTGCGGATGGCACACGAGACGGAGCCGCCGCCGGAGGGCGCGTGCCCGTACCGCGGTCTGCCGGCCTTCACGGCGCAGGACGCCCGCTGGTTCTTCGGCCGGGAGCGGGCGACGGCCGAGCTGGTCGAGCGGGTCTTCGAACGGACCGGGCGCGGCCCGCTGATGGTGGTGGCCCCCTCCGGCGCCGGCAAGTCCTCCCTCCTGAACGCGGGCCTCGTACCGGCCCTGCGGCGCCCCGGCGGCTTCCCCATGGCGGGCGCCTACACCTGGCCGGTGGTGAGGTTCACCCCCACGGCGCATCCGCTGGAGGAGCTGCTGGACTGCACCGCGAAGGTGCTGGGCAGCGATACCGGCATCGGCGTGCGGGAGGTGCGGGAGCGGCCCCGGGTGCTGCTCGAAGCCGTCCGCCGGCTGTGGGACGGGGGGCGGGACGGGGAGTCTCCGCCCGCCCGGCCGGTGCTGATCGTCGATCAGTTCGAGGAGCTGTTCACCCTCTGCTCCGACGAGGACGAGCGGCGCGCCTTCGTACGGGTGCTCTCGGCGCTGGCCGCCTCCTGCCCGGCGGGCGGCGGGCCCGACCACCCGGCAGTGGTGGTGCTCGGCGTACGGGCCGACTTCTCCGGGAACTGCCTGGACCTCCCGGAGCTCGCCTCGGTCTTCACCGAGGGACTGTTCGTGCTGCCCCCGATGTCCGTGGCGGAGCTGCGGGAATCGATCACGCGCCCGGCGGAGCTCGCCGGGCTCACCCTCGAACCGGGCCTGGTCCCCCTGCTCCTGCGCGACGCCGGAACGCCCTCCGGCGCGCTGCCCCTGGTCTCGCACGCGCTGATGAGCACCTGGCGGCAGCGCACGGGGGCGACCCTGACGGTCGCCGGGTACGAGCACACCGGGGGCATCCAGGGCGCGATCGCGCACACCGCCGAGGAGGTCTTCGCCCGCCTGTACCCGGCCGAGCAGCGGACGATCCGCCGGATCCTGGTCCGGCTGGTGCACGTGGCCGACGGTACGGGCGCCACCCGCCGCCGGATGAGCCGGACCGCGCTGATGGAACAGCTCGCCGACGCGGAGCGGGCCGCGGCCGCGCTCGACGCCTTCGTGCGGGCCCGGCTGATCACCATGGACAGCGAGGCCGTCGAGATCACCCACGAGGCTCTGCTGCATGCCTGGCCGCGGCTGCGCGGCTGGATCCACGCCGACCGGGCTGGCCTCCTGATCCACCAGCAGCTGTCCCACGCCGCCGCCGAATGGGAGCGCGAGGGCCGCGATCCCTCCGCCCTGTACCGCGGCACCCGGCTGGACACCGCCCTGTCCTGGGCCGATGGGGCGGATGGAGCCGATGGAGCCAGTGCGGCCGGTGCGATCGGTGCGACCGGAGCGACCGGAGCGACCGATCGACTCGGCGGCCGGAGCCGGCTCGCCCCGCTGGAGGCGGCCTTCCTCCGGGCGAGCCGGGCCGGCGAGGCGGCCCGGGCGGGGCAGGCGCGGCGCCAGGTGCGGCTGCGGCAGGGGATGTTGGCCACGCTCGTCGTCCTGCTGGTCCTCGCCGTGGGCGCCGGCGGGCTGGCGTACCAGCAGCGGGCGGGTGCGCTGGGGCAGGAGCGTGTCGCCCGTTCGCGGGCGCTGGCGCTGCAGTCCACGGCGCTGGCCGCGGGCCAGCCGGAGGCGTCGATGCTGCTCGCCGGGGAGGCGTACCGGACGGCCGTGACGACCGAGGCCCGGGGCGCGCTGCTGAGCACCCAGGCCCAGCCGTTCGTCGCCCGGCTCGGCGGGCACGGCGGACCGGTGAACGCGGTGGCCTTCGCCCCGGGGAACGGCACGCTCGCCACGGCGAGTTCGGACGGGACCGTGACCCTGCGGCGGGTGGCCGACCGGCGGACGCTCGCCACCTTCACCCTGGCCGGGCGGGTGCGGGCGGTCGCCTTCAGCCCCGACGGCCGCACCCTCGCGGCCGTGTCCACGGACGGCCCGGCGCGGCTGTGGGACACCGTGGGCCACGGGACGGCGGGGGTCCTCCCGGCGAGCACCGCCGGCGCCCGGGCCGTGGCCTTCGCCCCCGACGGGCGGGCCCTGGCCGTGGCGGCCGCCGACGGGACCGTCCGGCTCTGGGAGGCCGGGGACGGTCACCGGGCCCTGGGAACCCTCACGGGCCACGCCGGGAAGGTCAACGCCCTGGCGTACGCCCCGGACGGCCGGACGCTGGTCTCGGCCGGAGCCGACCGCACCGTACGGCTGTGGGACCCCGTGGAGGCCCGGCAGCTGGCCGTGCTGGAAGGGCACACGGACGAGGTGCTGGGAGCCGCGTTCGCCCCGGACGGCCGGACGGTCGCCACCGGGGGCGTCGACCGGACCGTACGGCTGTGGGACGTGGCGGAGCGGCGGCCGGCCGCGACCCTGACGGGCCACAGCGACGACGTCAACGGCGTCGCCTACACCCCGGACGGGACCACGGTCGTCAGCGCGAGCGGCGACGGCACCACCCGCCTGTGGGACGTGCGCGGCGGCCGGCTGACGGCGACGCTCGCCGGGCACACCGACTACGTGCTCGGGGTGGCGGTGGACTCCGCCGGCGCGGTGCTGGCCACGGCCGGCTTCGACCAGTCGGTGGTCCTGTGGGACCTGCGCGGCGCGGTGCTGACGTCGCGTCCGTTCACCGAGGTCTGGCACGCCGCCTACAGCCCGGACGGCGGACTGCTGGCCACCGCGGAGGCGGATCACGTGGTGCGGCTGTGGGACGTCGCCGGGCGCCGGGCCGTGGCCGCGTTCGCGGGGCACTCCGAGACCGTCTTCGCGGTGGCCTTCGCCCCCGACGGGCGGCTGCTGGCGTCGGCGGGCTCCGACGGCACGATCCGGCTCTGGGACGTGGCGGCGCGCGCACCGGCGGCCACCCTCACCGGCCAGGGCGGGACGGTGTTCTCGGTGGCCTTCTCACCGGACGGGCGCACGCTGGCCTCGGCCGGTTCGGACGGCACGGTCCGGCTGTGGGACGTGCCGGCGCGCCGGCAGCTCGCCGTGCTGACCGGCCACACGGACTTCGCGAACGACGTGGTGTTCAGCCCCGACGGCCGCACCCTCGCCAGCGGCGGCGACGATCTGACGGTCCGGCTGTGGGACGTGGCGGGCCGCCGGCCGCTGGCCGCGCTCACGGGCCATACGGGTGCGGTACGGGGCGTGGCCTTCAGCCCGGACGGGCGGACCCTCGCCAGCAGCGGCAACGACGGCACCGTCCGCCTGTGGGACGCCCGGCTGCACCGTCCGGAGGCATCGCTGACCGGCCACACCGGCTCCGCGCGGGGCATCGCCTTCTCCCCCGACGGCCGCACGCTGGCCAGCAGCGGCAACGACCGTACGGTGCGGCTGTGGGACGTGACGGCCCGCCGGCCGGTGGCCGCGCTGACGGGCCACGCGAACGCGGTGTGGAGCGTGGCCTTCTCCCCCGACGGCCGCACGGTGGCGAGCAGCAGCACCGACGGCACCGTCCGCCTGTGGGGCCTGGACGTCGGAGCCCGCCTGTCGGCGATCGACCGGCTGCGGGACGGTACCTGAGCCGCCTCGCCCGGCGCCCGGAACTCCTCGCCGGCTGTAAACGAAAGCCCGGTTTTATTTCACCAAGAGGCGTTGTGTGTACGGCGGATGAAAATGCGCACGCTCGCACGGATATCGATATCCGGACCGTTGACAGCGATTCTCCGGCGAATCCAGGCTGCTGCCGTGTCCCTGAGAGAATCACTCCCCCTCGCCGCGCCCGCCGGCCCTTCCGGGCCGCCCGGGCCGCCCGGGCCGCCCGAACGGGTCCTCCCGCTCCGCCGGCCCGGACGGTGGATCGGCAGCGCCGTCGTGCTGGTCCTGGTCTCCCAGGCCGCGCACGGGCTGTTCACCAACCCCTTCTACCAATGGGACCGCTTCGCGTACTGGTTCCTCCGGCCGGCCATCCTGGACGGGCTGTGGATCACCCTCCAGGTGACCGCGTACAGCGCGGTCCTCGGCCTGGCCGGCGGGGTGCTGCTCGCCCTCGGGCGACTGTCCGCCAACCCGGTGCTGCGGTGGGTGTGCTGGACGTACATCTGGCTGCTGCGCTCCGTGCCGCTGATCGTCGTCCTGCTCTTCCTCTACAACCTCAGCGCGCTCTACCCCACGCTGAGCATCGGGGTCCCCTTCGGCCCGGCCTTCGTCAGCTTCGACGAATCCCGGCTG
The DNA here is from genome assembly GCF_042736975.1 of Streptomyces sp. NPDC059989. Taxonomy (NCBI): domain Bacteria; kingdom Bacillati; phylum Actinomycetota; class Actinomycetes; order Kitasatosporales; family Streptomycetaceae; genus Streptomyces; species Streptomyces sp. NPDC059989. The sequence continues at coordinate 22,521 of NZ_JBHWUO010000033.1, read as the reverse complement.
GCCACCGACATGGTCGTGGCGGTCGTGGGGCTGAGCCTGGCCGAGGCGGCGTACGCGGCCGAGGTGGTCCGGGCGGGCGTGCTCTCCGTCGACCAGGGCCAGCACGAGGCAGCGGCCGCGCTGGGCCTGCCCAAGCGGCACCAGTTCGCCCGGATCGTCTTCCCGCAGGCACTGCGGGCGATCGTCCCCGCGTACGTCAACCTGCTGATCGGGCTGGTCAAGGCCACCTCGCTGGTCTTCTACGTGTCCCTGCTCGACCTGTTCGGCTCGGTGCAGGGGCTGGCGAGTACCTACTCCGGCGACGTGGTGCCGCTGCTGCTGGTGGCCACCGTCTGGTACGTGGTCCTCACCAGCCTCGTCTCCGTCGTCCAGTTCTACGTGGAGCGGTACTACGCGCGCGGCGCCCTGCGCACCCTGCCGCCCACCCCCTTCCAGCGGGCCCGGGCGGGCCTGCGCACCCTGCGCGGCCGCCTCCGTGCGCCCTGAACTCCCGCCTCCCCGCGCTCATTTCCCTCCTCCTGCCCCTCCCTGTGAACACGAACACGAACATGAACATGAAAAGGAACACGATGCGACGCCCTTCCGCCCTGCGCACCAGATTTGTCCGCGGCCTCGGCGCCGCGACCGCCACCGTGGCCCTCGCCTCCGGCCTCACCGCGTGCGGCGGTGACGCCGAGGCCACCGGACCGGGCTCCGGCAAGGTCACCGTCGGCACGGTGTCCAACGGCGCCGCGCAGCAGGCCGAACTGTCCGTCCCGGTCGTCGAGTCCCTGCGCGCCCAACTGCCCGCGGACGTCCGCGAGCGCGGCGAGCTCGTCATCGGGGTCGGCGCGCTGCCCGCCGGCTTCCCGCCGCTGGCGTACGTCGGCACCGACCAGAAGACGCTCACCGGCGCGGAGCCGGACCTCGGCCGCCTGGTGGCCGCGGCCCTCGGGCTCAAGCCCGTGGTGAAGAACTCCACCTGGGAGAACCTCTTCGTGGGCATCGACAGCGGCAAGGTGGACGTGGCGTTCACCAACGTCACGGTCACCGAGGAGCGCAAGAAGAAGTACGACTTCGCCTCCTACCGGCAGGACAACCTGGCCTTCGAGGCGCTGAAGGACGACCCCTGGACCTTCGGGGGCGACTACCGCAACCTCGCGGGCAAGACGGTGGCCGTCAGCTCGGGCACCAACCAGGAGAAGATCCTGCTGGAGTGGCAGAAGAAGCTCCAGGCCGAGGGCAAGGACATCACCGTCAAGTACTTCCCTGACGCCAACAGCACCTATCTGGCCCTGAGCGGGAAGAAGATCGACCTCAACTTCGGCCCCAACCCGTCGATCGCGTACCACCTCACCCAGACCGCGAGCGGCAACGCCCCGACCCGCAGCGCCGGTTCCTTCTCGGGTGCGGGCGAGACGCTCCAGGGCCTGATCGCGGCGACCGCCAAGAAGGACAGCGGGCTGGCCAAGCCGGTGGCCGAGGCGATCAACCACCTGATCAAGGACGGCCAGTACGCGAAGCTGCTGGCCGCCTGGAACCTGTCCGACGAGGCCGTCACCACCTCCGAGGTGAACCCGCCCGGCCTGCCGTCGACCAACTCGTGAGCCGGGCAACACGGTCGCCAAATTCCCTTAATATTCCGGTCATTGTATGGCCCCGCCATCGGGCGTAGCGTCGTCGAAAAGGTCCCTTTCCGCGTTCCCGCATCCTTTTCCCTTTTCCTCACGCCCGATCAGGAAGGCGGTTTTCGCCGTGTCCGAACTCCATCTCGCCGTCGCCCTCGACGGCGCGGGCGCGCACCCGGCTGCCTGGCGGGAGCCGGGTGCCCGGCCCGCCGAACTGTTCACCGCCCGCTACTGGGCCGGTCTCGTCGCCGAGGCCGAGGCCGGCCTGCTCGACTTCGTCACCTTCGAGGACGGCCTCGCCCTCCAGTCCTCCTCCCCGGACGGGCCCGACGGACGGGCGGACCGGGTCCGCGGGCGGCTGGACGCGGTGCTGACCGCCGCCCGGGTCGCGCCGCTGACCCGGCACATCGGGCTGGTCCCGAGCGTGACCGCCACGCACACCGAGCCCTTCCACATCTCCAAGGCCATCGCCACCCTGGACCACGTGAGCCGCGGCCGGGCCGGCCTGCGGATCCAGGTCTCCGGACTCCCGTACGAGGCACGGCACTTCGGCCGCCGCCCCGTCCCCCTCCCCGAGGCAGCGCTGTACGAGGAGGCCGCCGACCACGTCGAGGTGATCCGGCGGCTGTGGGACAGCTGGGAGGACGAGGCGGAGATCCGCGACGTGGCCACGGGCCGGTTCGTCGACCGCGACAAGCTGCACCACATCGACTTCGAGGGCCGCCACTTCGCCGTTCGGGGGCCTTCCATCACCCCGCGCCCGCCGCAGGGGCAGCCGCTGGTGAGCGCGCTGGGCGACGGCGGCGCGGCGTACGGGCTCATCGCCCGGTCCGCCGATGTCGGATACGTCGCCGCCCGCGACACCGGGGAGGCGCGGGCCGCCGTCACGGCGATCCGGCAGGCCAGGGAGTCCGCCGGGCTCTCGGCCGAACCCCTGCACCTGTTCGGGGAGCTGACCGTATTCCTGGACGACGACCACGCGGCGGCCGGCGACCGCCTGGGCCGCCTCGACGCGCTCGCGGGCACGGGCGCGGACGCGGACGCGGACGCGGCGTACGCCGATGGCACCGCGGTCTTCGCCGGGACCCCCGCGCAGCTGGCGGACCTGCTCCAGGAGCGCCGGGAAGCGGGCCTGTCGGGCTTCCGGCTGCGGCCGGGCGTGCTCGCCCACGACCTGCCCGCCCTCACCCGGGGGCTGGTGCCGGAGCTCCAGCGGCGCGGTGCCTTCCGCCGGGCGTACGAGGCGGACACCCTGCGCGGCCTGCTGGGACTGGCCCGGCCCGCCAACCGCTACGCCGCGCGCCCCGCCGCCTGACCCGAGCCCCCGGACCCGAAGCCGGAACCCCGGACCTTCCGGAAGGACGAACCATGAGCACCAAGCCGCTCAAGCAGATCCATCTCGCGGCCCACTTCCCCGGCGTCAACAACACCACCGTGTGGAGCGACCCGGCGGCCGGCAGCCACATCGACTTCGACTCGTTCCGCCACTTCGCGCAGACCGCCGAGCGCGCGAAGTTCGACTTCCTGTTCCTCGCCGAGGGTCTGCGGCTGCGCGAACAGGGCGGACAGATATACGACTTGGACGTGGTGGGCCGTCCCGACACGTTCACGGTGCTCGCCGCCCTGGCGGCCGTCACCGAGCGCCTGGGCCTGACCGGCACCATCAACTCCACCTTCAACGAGCCCTACGAGGTGGCCCGCCAGTTCGCCACCCTCGACCACCTCTCCGAAGGCCGCGCCGCCTGGAACGTCGTCACCTCCTGGGACGCCTTCACCGGCGAGAACTTCCGGCGCGGCGGATTCCTGCCGCGCGAGGACCGCTACACCCGCGCCCAGGAGTTCCTGGCCACCGCCACCGAGCTCTTCGACTCCTGGGACGGCGGCGAGATCCTCGCCGATGCCGCTTCGGGCGCCTTCCTGCGCGACGCCCGCGCCGGGGCCTTCTCCCACTGGGGGCAGCACTTCGACATCGAGGGCCGGTTCAACGTGCCGCGCAGCCCGCAGGGCAGGCCGGTGATCTTCCAGGCGGGCGACTCCGACGAGGGCCGCGAGTTCGCCGCGGCCTCCGCCGACGCGATCTTCGGCCGGTACGGGACCCTCGTCGAGGGCCGGGAGTTCTACGCCGACGTCAAGCGCCGGCTGGCCGCGTACGGCCGTACCCACGACCAGCTGAAGATCCTGCCGGCGGCCACCTTCATCCTCGGCGACACCGACGCCGAGGCGCACGAGACCGCCCACGAGGTGCGGCGCCTGCAGGTCAGCGGGCAGACCGCGATCAAGTACCTGGAGCACGTCTGGAACCGGGACCTGTCCGCCTACGATCCGGACGGCCCGCTGCCCGACATCGATCCCGAGGTCGGCGAGAACACCATCGCCCTCGGCCGGGCGAGCGTCCGCCAGTTCCGCGACCCGCTCGACACCGCCCGGCAGTGGCGCGAGCTCGCCGAGGCCAAGAACCTGTCGATCCGGGAGCTCGTGATCGCCACCACCGGCGCCCAGACCTTCGTCGGCTCCGCCGCCACGGTCGCCGGGTCGATCAACGAGCTGGTGCAGGCGGACGCGGCCGACGGCTTCATCCTCGTCCCCCACATCACCCCGGGCGGCCTCGACGCCTTCGCCGACACCGTCGTCCCGCTGCTCCAGGAGCGGGGCGTCTTCCGCACCGAGTACGAGGGCACCACCCTGCGCGACCACCTCGGTCTCGCCGTGCCCGGCGCGGCGCCCGCCCGACAGGCCGCGGGCTCGTGAAGTTCCTGGCCATCACCCTGATCACGGACTCCCCGGACCCGGTGACCGGGGCCCACACGCCCACCCGTGACCGGTTCCGCGAGGTCGTCGACAGCGCGCTGCTGGCGGAGGAGCTCGGTTTCGACGGCTTCGGGGTGGGCGAGCGCCACGAGCGGCCGTTCCTGTCGTCCTCACCGCCCGTGGTGCTCGGCCACATCGCCGCGCTGACCCGCCGGATCCGGCTGTTCACCGCCGTCACCACCCTGAGCCTGCTGGACCCGGTACGGGCGTACGAGGACTACGCGACGCTGGACCACCTGTCCGACGGCCGTCTGGAGCTGATGATCGGCAAGGGCAACGGAACCGCCCAGCGCGAGCTGTTCCACGTGACCCCCGAGGACCAGTGGGAGCGCAACGCCGAGGGCTACGAGCTGTTCCGGCGGATCTGGCGCGAGGACAAGGTGAGCGCCGAGCCCCGCTTCCGCCCGTCGCTGGACGGAGCCGAGGTCCTGCCGAGGCCGTTCCAGCCGAGGATCCGCGTCTGGCACGGCAGTGCCACGAGCCGGGAGTCCGTGGACCTCGCCGCCCGCTACGGGGACCCGCTCTTCTCGGCGAACGTCACCCATCCGATCGGCCCGTACGCCGCGCTGATCCGTCACTACCGGGAGCGCTGGGAGCACTACGGGCACGATCCGGCGCACGCCGTCGTCGGCGCGGGCACGGCCGGCTACCACGCGGCGCCCACCTCCCAGCAGGCGGTCGCGGCGTACCGGCCGGCCTTCGCCCGGTACCTCGCCGCGCACCGGGCCCAGGGCGTCGACCCCGTCTTCCCGACCCTGGAGGACTTCGTCGAGCGGAGCTCGGCGCTGATCGGCAGCCCCCAACAGGTGATCGAGAAGGTGCACCGCTACCACGAGGAGTTCGGCCACACCGCGCTGCACCTCCAGGCCGAGCCGGGCGGGCTCACGCACGCGCAGCACCGCGCCTCCCTCGAACTGTTCCAGTCGGAGATCGCCCCGGTGCTGCGCCGCGCGATCCCCGACCCCTCCTTCACCGACCTTTAAGGAGCCCGGCCATGTCCGGCATCCCCCTCGGGGTCCTCGACCTCGTCCCGGTCCCGTCCGGTTCCACCGCCGCCGAGGCCCTCGGGAACAGCATCGACCTCGCCCGGCGGACCGAGGCGTTCGGCTACGCGCGCTACTGGTTCGCCGAGCACCACCTCAATCCGGGGGTCGCCGGGACCTCCCCGGCGGTCGTCCTGGCCCTGACGGCCTCCGCGACCGGCACCATCCGGCTCGGCTCCGGCGCCGTGCAGCTCGGGCACCGCACCGCGCTGTCGACGGTCGAGGAGTTCGGGCTCATCGACGCCCTGCACCCCGGCCGCATCGACCTGGGCCTGGGCCGCTCGGCGGGGCGGCCCCAGCCGCGCTCGGGCGAGCCCGCACCGCCCGCGACCCCGGTCGTCGGCGGATACACCCCGAACGGGCTGCGCATCCCCGACCGGTTCTCCTTCGCGCACCTGCTGGGCCATCCCCGGGTGGCCCTCCAGCAGAAGCTGCTGAACCTGCCCGGCGCCCAGCCGCAGGACTACGCCGAGCAGGTCGACGACGTCCTCGCCCTGCTGCGCGGCGAGTACCGCACCCCGGAGGGGGTGGAGGCGCACGCCGTTCCCGGCGAGGGGGCCGACGTACAGGTGTGGATCCTGGGCAGCAGCGGCGGGGTGAGCGCGGAGACGGCCGGCCGCAACGGGCTGCGCTTCGCGGCCAACTACCACGTCAGCCCGGCTTCGGTGCTGGAGGCCGCCGAGGGGTACCGGGCCGCCTTCAAGCCGTCGGCGGAGCTGGACCGGCCGTATCTGACGGTGTCCGCCGACGTGGTCGTCGCCAAGGACGACGAGACGGCCCGCAAGCTGGCCACCGGGTACGCGCCGTGGGTGCGCAGCATCCGCACCGCCGAGGGCGCCATCCCGTACCCCACTCCGGCCGAGGCCCGCGCCCTGCCCTGGTCGGACGCGGACCGGGCGCTCGTCGCCGACCGGGTGGACACCCAGTTCGTGGGCTCCGCGCGGACCGTGGCCGACCACCTGGACCGGCTCCAGGAGGCCACCGGGGCGGACGAGTTGCTGATCACGACGATCACGCACGACCACGCGGACCGGGTGCGCTCGTACCGCCTCCTGGCCGAGGAGTGGCAGCGCCGCCGCTGACCGGCGGATGTGACGGAAGTCTGACGTCCCGCCGCGGCCCCTGGTGCCCGGGGACCGGCGGTGGTCGAATCGGCGGGTGAGTACAGAAGAGCGTGCGGACCCCGACGGGCGGGGCACCCCGGTCGGGCGGCGGCTGGTGCTGGGGATGCTCGGCCTCGGCGCGGCCGGGCTGGTCACCGCCCCCTACCTGCAGCACGGCTTCGAGGCCGTCGCCGACAAGGACCCCACCGGGCTCAGCGGGCTGCTGCCGAACGGCGGCGGGTTCCGCTACTACTCGGTGGCCTCCTCCGTCCCCGAACGGGGCCCCGAGGACTACCGCCTGACCGTCGGCGGGCTCGTCGAGCGCCCGGCGGAGTACACCCTCGACGCGCTGCGGGCGCTCCCGCAGACCCGGGTGGTCCGGGACGTCCAGTGCGTGACCGGCTGGCGGGTCCCGGGGACCCCCTTCGAGGGGGTCCCGCTGTGGCGGCTGCTGGACGCCGCCGGGGTGCGGCCCGAGGCCGGGGCCATCCGCTTCGACTGCTTCGACGGCACGTACACCGAGAGCCTCACCCTCCCGCAGGCCCGCCGCGACGACGTCCTGGTGGCGCTGCGGATGCAGGACCGGCCGCTGGGCCACAGCCACGGCGGTCCGGTCCGGCTGTACGTCGCCCCGATGTACTTCTACAAGTCGGCCAAGTGGCTCTCCGGGATCACCCTCACCGAGAAGGTCGAGCCGGGCTACTGGGAGGAACTCGGCTATGACGTCGACGCCTGGGTCGGCCGGTCGAACGGACGCGACGATGCCCCTACTGTCTGAACGCGCCGCGCGCGTACGCCGCTTCAGCCGCGCCGAGCGCCTGGTCCACCGGACCACGGCCGCGCTCGCCCTGGTGTGCCTGGCCGGCGCCGCCTGCCTCTACCTGCCGCCGCTCGCGGAACTGGTGGGCCGCCGGCACCTGGTGGTCGTCGTGCACGAGTGGTCCGGGCTGCTGCTGCCGCTCCCCTTCCTGCTGGGCCTCGCCTCCCCCGCCTTCCGCGCCGACCTGCGGCGGCTGAACCGCTTCGGGCCGCACGACCGGCAGTGGCTGCGGGCCGCACTGCGCCGGGACCGCACGGGGCCGCGGCCCGCCGGGAAGTTCAACGCCGGGCAGAAGGTGTACGCGGGCTGGCTGGCCGGAGCGGTCCTGGTGATGCTGGGGACCGGGCTGCCGATGTGGTTCACCGGGCTCGCCCCGCTCGTCTGGCGGACGGCCGCCACCTTCGTCCACGACTGGCTCGCCCTGGTCCTCGGCATCGTGCTCGCCGGGCACATCGGCAAGGCCCTGGCCGATCCGGAGGCCCGGCGCGGCATGCGCACCGGCTCGGTCCGGCGGGAGTGGGCCGAGCGCGAGCACCCGCTGTGGCGGCCCGAGGACTGAGCCCCCGCCGTGCGGCGGGGGTTCGTCCCCCCGAGGGTGGCGGCGGGCGGGATCAGCCGCCGTCGCGGACCGCGACGATGCCGTTGAAGACGCCGACGTACGCCGTACCGTCGGGGCCGAGGGTGATCGGCGCCCAGTTGTTGTCGTACAGCGGGCCCGTGCCGGTCAGCTGCCGCCAGCGGCGCTCACCGGTGCGGAAGTCCACCGCGGTGAGGTACCAGGCGTCGATGCCCCAGCGGTTGGGCTCCTTCTCGTAGAAGTAGAGCAGCCCGTTCGCGGTGGAGAGCTTGGGGACGACGGAGGGAGCACGGATCGCGCTCTCCCACACCGTGTCGCAGCCGCTGCCGTCGGCGCGGACGTCGATGCGGCTGACGCCGCCGACGACGGACTTGCCGAGCAGCAGGCTGGTGGGGTTCTCGTAGCCGTAGTTGTTCTCGACGACGATGCTGTTGCCCCACGTGATCAGGGAGTTGTCGGTGGTCGAGGCGCCGGAGCCGAAGACGGGCACCTTGCACACGAGCCGCTGGTCCGCCGGGACGCTCGCACCCCGCTTGTAGACCAGGACGTTCATCCGGTCGTCGGCGTTGTCGGTGATGGCGACGTAGCCGTTGCCGAAGAGGTCCGGGGTGGTGCCCGAACCCTGGTTCACGGAGCCGGGCTTGGTGCCGGTGCCGCGGTCGTACGTCTGGCGCCACTGCACCTCGGGGGTGCCGTCGGCGGCGGCGCGGAAGCTGTAGAGCGCGTGGTCGGAGACGATGGAGACCCCGTCCTCGGCAACCGAGAAGGAGTTCTGGATCTCCTCGCCCTCCAGCCGGATGGAGCGGATCTGCGAGGTCGCCGGGTCCACGGTGCCGACGCGGCCCTGGCGGGTGACCCACCAGATGCGGCCGTTCCAGTCGGGCATGACGGAGGTGACGGGGTCGCAGGTGCCGCTGGGCCGCAGGTTGGTCCAGCTGACGCAGTCGTGCGGGACCTGGCCGGTGAGGTCCCAGTCGTTGTCGACCGTGAACTTCCAGCTGCCGCCTGATTCATCGGGGGTCCACGAGTGTGCGAGGCGCAGGATGTGCTGGCGGGAGTCGGCCAGCACGGCGCGGTCCTGGTTGTCCAGGTAGAAGTAGGCGCCGCCCGAGGTGTCCTTGAAGATCTTCGCGAAGTCGAGCGAGGTGATCGCCTCGACCGTCGAGGAACGCTGCGGGAGCTGGTATTCCGCGAGCGTGGCGAGCGTACGGGGCTCCAGGAGCTTGACCTTGAAGCCCGAGAAGGTGCCGCACACCGTGACCAGGCGGCCGGCCGTGTCGAAGGTGGCGGTGGCGCATTCGCCGCCGAGCGCGGCGATCTTCTCGCTGGTCACCCGGAGGTCCTTGCCGAGCGGCCCGGACCAGGGCGAGGTGGCGCTGCCCGCCGCGTCGGAGTGCATGCCGCTGCGGCCGTTGGGCGCGAGGAAGGGGTGCTGCGGCGGTGCTTCGCCGGGCAGCGCAGCGGCTGCCGCGGGGCTGCCGTCGTAGTGGCCGACCAGGCGGTGGCCGGGGGCCTTGGGTATCTCGTCGGCCTGGGCCGGCGAGACTCCGTAGATCACCGTGAAGGCGGCGATGACCGGTACCACAGCGCAGTTCAGCGCTCTTCGGAACATCCGGGCTTCCTCCTGTCTCTTCAGTTGTATTGACAGTGCGTATGACATCGCGCCGCCGCCAGACGCTAGATCGCACTGCCCGAGGAGTCCATGGAAGAGCCGGATGATTCACGAAGGCGCAACAGTTGATCAAGGTTTCGGGGGTGGAGACCCCCGGCGCACCCCCTACGGCCTCAGTCCCGAGACCACGTTCGCGGTGGCCGTCAGGCCGTCGTGGATGGTCGCGGCCATGCTGCTGCTCGCCAGGTAGAAGCCGAGCAGCACGCAGACGACGGCGTGCGAGAACTTGAGGCCGCCGCTGCGTACGAAGATCCAGGCGAGGATGAGGAGCAGGACGACCACGGAGAGCGAAATCACCATCGAAACCTCCTTACTCGGCGCCCATGGTGGCGCAGGGAGGGGTGGCTCCGGGCGAAAGACGTGTCCGCCGTACGGGTGTTGACCGTCCGTGACGGGCGGTCAGTCCTTGACGATCTCGTCCCAGTGGGTCGTACGGTCGCACCAGCGGCCGAGCAGGACCGGATCGTGACCGACGGCGAGGAGCCCGGCGCCGGTCTCGGCGCGGTACTCCTCGACCACCCCGACCAGGGCGGCCGTGGTGGAGGCGTCGAGCATCGCGGTCATCTCGTCGCAGACGAGCCAGCGCGGCCGCAGCACCAGGGCCCGGGCCAGACAGGCGCGTTGCAGCTGGCCGTCGCTGACCTCGTGGGGACGGCGGGTGAGCAGATCACGGCCGAGGCCGACACGTTCCGTCAACTCGGCGACCCTGGCTTCCACTTCCTTACGGCGGCCCGTCGCGCGGAGGGGTTCCGCGACGAGGTCGCGCAGCCTGAGGCGGGGGTCCGCGGAGAGTCGGGGCTGTTGGAAGACGAGGCCGACGCTGATGCGCAGGGAGCGCGGGGCCCGGTGGGCGAACGCCGTCACGGCGCGGCCGTCGAGGGCCACGGTCCCCCGGTCGGGACGGTGCAGCAATGCGGCGACCCGGGCGAGGGTGGACTTGCCGCAGCCGCTGGGCCCCAGCAGGCCGAGGGACTCGCCGGGCCGCAGGGTGAGGTGCGCGCCGCGGACGACGGGGGCGCGGCGGTCGTAGCCCGCGGTGATGTCCTTGAGCTCAAGCATGGTGGCAGGCCACCCCTTCGGTGAGCGCGGGCCGCTCGGCGCGGCAGGTCCGGTCCGCGGAGGCGCAGCGGGCGGCGAAGGCGCAGCCGGCCGGGAGCGCGCCGAGCTCGGGCGGGGCGCCGGGGATGGGGGTGAAGGCGCGCTCGGGGAGGGCGTCGAGCAGGCCGCGGGCGTAGGGGTGGCGGGGTCCGGGCGTGCCGAAGAAGGCCTCGGCCGGGGCGATTTCGACGATCCGCCCGGCGTACATGACGGCGACGGTGTCGGCGATCCGCTCGGCCGCCGCGAGGTCGTGGGTGATCAGCAGCAGGGCCCGGCCGGCGTCGCGGGTGTGGGCGCGCAGCTCGTCGACGGTGCGGTGGACGAGGTCCCGGTCCAGGCCGGTGGTCGGCTCGTCGGCGAGCAGCAGCGGTGCGTCGCCGACGAGGGCGAGGGCGGTGGCGGCGCGCTGGGCGAGGCCGCCGGAGAGCTGGTGGGGGTGGTGGTCGAGGTGGGTGGCGGGGAAGGCGGCCCGCTCGGCCGCGGCCTCCGCCGCCTCGCGCAGGCCGCTCCCGCGGACGCCCGTCAGCGCGCGGACGGTCTCCTCCAGGTGGGCCCGGACGGTGCGGACCGGGGTGAGGTGCGCCGCCGGGCTCTGCGGGACCAGGCCGACGCGGCGGCCCCGTACGGTCCGGGCGAGGGTGCGCTCGTCGGCGGCGAGCAGGTCCAGCCCGTCGGCGAGCCGGGCCGACCCGGCGGTCTGGGCGTTGCCGGGGAGCAGGCCGAGCAGGGCGGAGGCGAGCACGGACTTGCCGCAGCCGCTCTCGCCGACGAGGGCGAGGCACTCGCCCGCAGAAAGGCGGAAGCGGGCGTCGGTGACGGCCTCGACGTACCGGCCCGCCGGCATGCGGAAGCGGACGGACAGCCCGTCGACGGTCAGGACGGGGGCGGGGGTCACAGGGTCGGCTCCGGGCGGCGGGGGTTGATGCGGTCGCGCCAGGCGCCCGCGAGGCCGGCGATGGCGAGCGTCGGGACGATCAGGAGCAGCCCGGGGAAGAGGGTGGGCCACCAGTCGCCGGCGAGCAGGGAACCGCGCGCCGTCTGGACGAGGTTGCCCAGGCTGGCCTGGTGCGCGGGCAGGCCCAGCCCCAGGAAGGACAGGGCCGACTCGTGCCACATCGCGTGCGGGATCATCAGCACGGCGGCCAGGCCCGCCTGCGGGAGGATCCCGGGCACCAGGTGGCGTACGGCGACCCGCCACCGCGAGGCGCCGCCGGATATGGCCGCGTCCACGTAGGGGCGCCCGCGCAGCGACAGCACCTCGGCGCGGACGATCCGGGCCGTCGACAGCCAGTGGGTGACGGCCACGGAGGCCACCACCGGCCAGACGCCCGGGCGGAACATCGCCACGATGAAGATGCCGAGCAGCAGGTGCGGGATCGAGGACAGCGTGTCCACCGCCCGCATGACCACCCGGTCCGTCCAGCCGCCGAGCGCGCCCGCGGCCGCCCCCACGGCCGTGCCGATGACGGTGGCGACCAGCGCCGCCACCAGGCCGACCAGCAGCGAGACCCGCAGTCCGTACACGCAGCGCAGCAGCAGGTCGCGGCCGACGTCGTCGGTGCCGAAGGGGTGGGCCCACGAGGGCGGCTGGAGTTTTGCCGACAAGTCGACCGCCTGCTGGTCCAGCTGGGCCAGCGGCGGGACCAGCAGGACCGCCAGCACGATCAGCGCCACGACGGCCGCCGAGGTCCGCACGCGCAGGGTCCGCGTCGAGCGCCGTGCCCGCCCGGCGGGCCGCCACACGGTGTCAGCCATCGAAACCCACCCTCGGGTCCGCCAGCCCGTACAGCAGGTCGGACAGCAGGTTCCCGGCGAGCACCGCCGCCGTGGCCAGCACGGTCAGTGCCGCCAGCAGCGGGAAGTCCACCGAGGTGGCGGCCTGTACGGTCGCGGCCGCGATGCCGGGCCAGCTGAAGACGGTCTCCACCAGCAGCGCGCCGGTGATCAGTTCCGGCACCCGGGAGCCGATCAGCGTCAGCATCGGCAGCATGCCGGAGCGCAGCCCGTGCCCGAGCAGGACGGTCCGCTCCGCGAGGCCCCGCGCGCGGGCGCCGCGTACGGGGTCCTCCTCCAGCGCTTCGGCCACGCCCTGGCGCACGTACAGGAAGAACCAGGGGAGTTGGGAGACTCCGAGGACCAGCGCGGGGAGCACCAGGTGCGGGGCGACCTGCCCGAAGGTGACCACGTCGCTGCCCGCGTCGGTCAGTCCGCCGGCGGGCAGCACGCCGAGGCGCACCGAGAAGAACCAGATGGCGAGCAGCCCGAGCCAGAAGGCGGGGGCGGCCTCCAGGGTGTAGGCGAGCGAGGTCGCGCCCCGGTCCAGCCACCCGCCCGGCCGGCGCGCGGCCAGTACCCCGAGCACCGTGCCCGCGAGCACGGCGACCGCGAAGGCGCAGCCGGCGAGCAGCGCCGACCAGCCCACCCGCTCGGCGATGACGTCGGCGACGGGCGCGCGCAGGACGGAGGAGGTCCCGAGGTCGCCGGTGAGCGCCGAGGTGAGCCAGTCCCACCACCGGGTGACCAGCGGCCGGTCCACGCCGAGGTTGGCGCGCAGTTGGTCGAGCTCGGCCTGCGAGGCGGTGAGTCCGGCGGTGCCGGCGTAGGCCTTCACGGGGTCGAAGGGGGACAGCGCGGCGATGGCGAACACCCCGAAGGTGACGGTGAGCAGGACCGGGACGGCGAACAGCGCCCGCCGCCCGGCCATGCGCGCCATCGGCCCGGCGCGGCTCACACGACTCACGCGGCTCACGCGGCTCACACGGCTCACTTCTGCTTCGGCTTCCAGCTCTCGACGTTCCACCACGGGCCGGAGCCGAGGCCGTGGTCGTGCGGCTCGACCTGGGTGGTGAGGCCCTCCCACTTGTCGTTCACGACGTACAGGTGGTCGATGTGGGTGAGGAAGACGTAGCCGGGGTCCTTCACGAGCTCGCGCTGCACGGTGTCGTAGGCGGCCTTGCGCGCCGCCGGGTCACCGCTCTTGCGCCCGTCCAGGAGCGCGGCGTCGACGGCCGGGTTCTCGTACCGGGCCATGTTGTTGAAGCCGTCGCCGCCGAGCGAGGAGGTGAGCAGCTGGTACTGGTCGAAGTCGGGGTCGGCCGGCGAGCCGCCGCCCGCGAGGACGGCGTCGGTCTTCATCCGCGGCTCGATGACCTCCCAGGTACCGGCCTCGGCCTTGACCTCGATGCCGGCCTTCTTGGCGTCGGAGGCGAAGGCGAGCGCGTGGTCCTGGCGGATCTTGTCGCCGGAGGTGTACCAGAGCGGGAAGGAGGCGCGGACCCCGTCCTTGACGCGGATGCCGTCCTCGCCGCTCTTCCAGCCGGCGTCGTCGAGGATCCTCTTCGCCCGGTCGAGGTCGTACGGGCGCTCGGTGCCGGCGGTGAACCACGGACTGTCCGTCGGGACCGGGCCGTAGGCGGCCTTGCCGGCGCCCTCCAGGAGCTTGTCGACCATGGCCTCGCGGTCCACGGCGATGTCGAGCGCCCGCCTGACCGCCACGTCGCCGGTGACGGGGTGGTGCGTCGGCAGCGTGACGTTGCGGTAGTCGAAGGTCTTGGCGGCGAGGACCTCGCGCGCCGCGTCCTTCGCGAAGGTCTCGGCGAGGTTGGGCGGCAGGATGGCGCCGTCCAGCTCGCCGGAGCGCAGCCGGGTGGCGCGGACGTCGTCGTCCTTGATGACGGCCATGGTGAACCTCTTCACCGCGGGCTCGCCGCCCCAGTAGCCGGGGTTCGCCTTGAAGCTGAGCTTCTCGCCCTTGGACCAGCCGGTGAGCACGTACGGGCCGGTGCCGACGGGGTGGGTGGCGAAGTCGCCGCTGTTCACGTCCTGCCGGCCGGCGATGTGCTCGGGGGCGATGGGCAGCACGGTTCGCTCGGCGAACGGGGCGTAGGGGTACTTCAGGGTGAAGACGACCGTGTCCTCGCCGCGCGCCTCGACGCCCGCGACCGCGTCGAGCTCGGTCTTGGAGGCGTTGTTCGTCTTCGCGTCCAGGATGGTCCGGTAGGTGAAGACGACGTCCTTGGCGGAGAAGGGCGCTCCGTCGCTGAACTTCACGCCCTGGCGCAGCTTGTAGGTGTACGCGAGCCCGTCCGCGGAGACCTCCGGCAGGGCCTCGGCCAGGGCGGGCTTCAGTTTCATGCCGGCGTCGTGCGCGAGCAGCCCGTCGAAGATCTTGGAGTTGCCGTCCTTGCCGTAGCCGAGCAGGGGGCTCAGGCTCTCCGGCTCGGTGGCGATGCCGACGACGGCGGAATCCGCCGGGCCGCCTCCCGCGGGGTGGGGGTTCGAGCAGGCCGCCACGCCCGTGATGAGTGCGGCCGCCAGCGTCGCCGCGGCCACTCCCCGTGCTGTCCGGGCCGTCATGCTGCGCACATCCCTGTTTATGATCAACTGTTATTGCAAAGAGCTCGCAATAATGCCAGACAGGCCGATAGGAAGACGAACCGGCCCACATCACCCGCACCTCGGCCCGGGCCCGCCGCACGGGGCTTGCCCGGCCCGGCCCCCTCGTGCCATACATGTCTAGACCTTTACGCGGAAGCGGAGGAAGGCACCCCGTGCACCACGCCCGACACACCGCACCGACGCTCCTGCTCTGCCTGGCCCTCGGCGGCCCGGCCGCCTGCACCGCGCCCGACACCGAGCCCCCGCCCGCCCCCGCCGGGCTCACCGCGCAGGCCGGCAGCGCCTCCACCGTGCACGTCATGTGGAACGCGGCCGCGGAACGCGACGGGGTGACCGGCTACCAGGTCTTCGAGGGCGACCGCCTGGTACGGGAACTCCCGGCCGACAAGACCATGGTGGACATCACCGGCCTCACCCCGCAGACCGGCTACGCCTTCACCGTCAAGGCCGAGGACGCCGCCGGGAACCTCTCCGCGGCCGCCCCCGCCGCCCGGGCCACCACCCTCGCGGCCAAGGCGGAGGACCTCCGGGCCCCCACCGCCCCTGCCGCCACCACCGCCCGGGCGACCGGACCCCGGTCCGCCTGGGTGTCCTGGTCGGCGGCGACGGACGACACGGGCGTGACGGCGTACGACGTCTACCAGGGCGGCGTCCGGATCCACACCGCAGGCCCCGGCGAGAGCGGCACCGCGCTGGGCGGCCTCCAGCCGGACACCGTGTACACCTTCACCGTGCGGGCCCGCGACGGCGCGGACAACTCCTCCCCCGACGGCCCGCCGGTCGACGTGACGACCCCGCCCGCCTCCGGCGACGGCCCGAACACCGCGCCCGCCGAGTTCACGGCCACCGCCTCCCCCGGCGCGGTCACCCTCGCCTGGACCGCCCCGGACACCGGCCGCGAGACCAGCGAGTACGAGCTGTACGTCAACGGAAAGGCCACCACCGTCATCCAGTTCGGCGCCGGCGCCGTACCCGGCGGCCGGGCCGAGCACCGGCTCACCGTGACCGAGCCCACCGGTACCGTCTGGGCCGTCAAACTGCGCGCACGCCTGCCCGACGGCAACTGGGGGGCCTTCTCGGCGGAGCGCCGGATCACCCTCGTGGCGTGAGCCCGCGCAACGATCTGGCCTGAACGCCCCTGCCGGGAAAGAAGATCACGCACAATACATCCGTGTTCGGTGAGTACTCGGTCAACAACAATCAGGCAGATTCCTCGGACGGCGACCTCGCGCCGGCCGCCGGCGCCACGCCGGGAAACCTGCCGCCAGAACCGGCCGGATTCATCGGCCGGGAGCACGAACTGGCCTACCTCGACGACCTGTTGCGCCACCGGAGGCTGACCACGCTCACCGGCGTGGGCGGCGTCGGCAAGTCCCGGATCGCCCTGCGGGCCGTCGCCGCCGCCGGCCAGGCGCGGCCCGACGGCGTCTGGTGGGTGGAGCTGTCGCCGCTGCGCGACCCCGGCCTGCTGACCGCGACCGTCGCCCACACCGTGGGTCTCGCCGACCACTCCCCGCGCCCCCTCGACGAGGAGCTGTGCGCATGGATGGCCGACAAGAACCTCCTCCTCGTCCTGGACACCTGCGAGCACATGGTGGCCGAATGCCGCCACCTGGTGGGTGAACTCCTCCAGTCCGCTCCCGGGTTGACGGTCCTGGTCACCTCCAGGGAGCCGCTCGGCTCACCCGGCGAGGAGGTCGTCGAGATCCGCCCGCTGCCCTGCGAGGGACCCGACAGCGACGCCCTCGCCCTCTTCCGCAGCAGCGCCCTGGCCGCGACCCCGCAGGCGGCGGCCTGCTTCGAGGACCCGGAACAGACCTCGGTCGCGGCCGAGTTGTGCCGCCGCCTCGACGGCATCCCGCTCGCCCTGGAACTCGCCGGAGCCCGGATGCGGCTCTGGTCGCTGGAGCAGATGGCCGAGCGGATCGGCGCGCGCTTCGACGTGCTGTCCGACACCCGGTCCACCCTGCTGCCCCGGCACCAGACGATGCGGACCACGATCGGCTGGAGCCACGAGCTGTGCGAGCCGCTGGAACGGCTGCTGTGGGCCCGGCTGTCGGTCTTCACCGGGGACTTCGACGTCGCCGCGGCCCGCGCCGTGTGCGCGGGCGGCCCGCTGCCCGCCTCCCGGGTGGAACGGGTGCTGGCGGGCCTGGTCGCGAAGTCCGTGGTCCGCCGCACCGAGGAGCGGGGCGCCGGGGCCCGCTACCGGATGCTGGACACGATCCGCGAGTACGGGCACGACTGGCTCGACGAGCTCGCCGAGACACGGATCGTCGCCGACCGGCACGCCCACTGGTACACCGCGCTCGCCCAGGCCGCCGACCGGGGCTGGCTGGGGCCGGGGCAGGTGGACTGGTACCGCAGGATGACCGCCGAGCACGCGCAGATGCGCACGGCCCTGGAGCACCTGCTGGGCTCCGACCCGGCGGTGGCGCTGGAGATGGCCGGGGCGCTGTGGTTCTACTGGTTCGCGTGCGGGCACGTGCACGAGGGCCGGGGCTTCCTGGAACGGGCGCTGCGGGCCTCCCCGCCCACGGGAGCCGCGTACAACCAGGCCCTGTGGGCGCTGGGCCTCACGGCCCTGCTCCAGGGCGACATGGCCGCCGCCGGGCGGGTCGGCGAGGAGTGCACGCGCGGCGCGGCCCGGCTGGCGGATCCCGAGCGGGAGCTGCGCGCGGCCTATCTGCAGGCCGTGTCGGTGCTGATGCCGGGCGATCCGGTACGGGCCCTCGCGCTGGCGGGTCCACGGGCGCGGGCGGGCCACGGCGGCCGGACGAGCGCTCCCGGCTGGCTGCTGTGCAAGCTGGCCACCGCCTACGCCCTGTGCGACCTGCGGCGCTTCGAGGAGGCGATGGAGGAGGCGCGAGCCCTGCGGGAGACCTGCGCGGAGCTGGGCGAGCGCTGGCTGCGCGCCTACGCCGACTACGTCCTGGCGGTGGCCGCGCTGGGCCTGGGCGAGCACGGGGAGGCGGCCCGGCACGTGCGGGCCATGCTGTCGGGGAAGCGGCTGCTCGGGGACCGCTTCGGGATCGCCCTGGGCCTGGACCTGCTGGCGGCGGCGGTGGCCGCGCTGGGCGACGGGGAACTGGCGGCGCGCCTGCTGGGCACCGGGCACGCCTGGTGGCGCACGGTGGGCCGGCCGCAGATGGGCTCACCCTCGCTGACGGCCCTGCGCGACCAGGGCGAACGGCAGGCCCGGGCGGCGATCGGCGACGCCGCCTACGAGACGGCGTTCCGGGGCGGGGCGGCTTCGTCCACCGGCTGAACAGCAGCCGGTGGACGTCATTAACTCCTGGTCCGACACCTGGCCTCCCGTCAGTACGGGAGGGGTCTGCCCGACGGTGTGCGCAGGTCCAGGTCTCGGGGGGCGGGCTTGGGAACGGGCTTGCGGATCAGCTGCTGGCGCATGCTGCCTCCTCGCTCAGACCAGGGCCGGGCGGCGGGGTTCCACCGTTCGGCCTTCGGGGAGCAGTTCACCGGTGTCGTCGAAGATCACCACACCGTTGCAGAGCAGGCTCCAACCCTGTTCGGGGTGGGAGGCCACGGTGCGGGCGGCATCGTGGTCTGGGCTCTCTGCGGCAGGGCAGGGGGGCTGGTGGGAGCACATGGCGCACCTCCTCGCAAAGTGGGGCGGGAGGGCCGGTGGTCACCCGGTCGAATCCGCGATCCACGGTGGCGGTGAGTATTGCTGATCGCCACCCCCGGACGGAACCCATATTCGCGGTCCAGTTCAGGGTGTGTATGCCCGATTACCATGCGCTCATGCCCGCTATCCGGATCGTTCACCGTACCCGCCTGCCGGCTCCCGAGGCGTGGCTGCGGCTGACGGACTGGGAGCGCCACGGGGCGCAGGTCCCCCTCACGCGGACGATCATCGCGACGCCGCCTCCGACGGGCGTCGGGACGATCTTCACGGCGCGCACGGGCGTGGGCAGGATCACATTCGACGACCCGATGGAAGTCACCGTCTGGCGCCCGCCGGCGCCGGACACCCCGGGTCTGGTCCGCCTGGAGAAACGAGGCCGCGCGGTGACGGGCTGGGCGGAGATCGAGATCCGCCCCCTCGCGGCGGACGGCTCGGAGGTCCACTGGCGCGAGGACCTGCGCCTGCGCGGCCTCCCCCGCGCCCTGGATCCCGCGGTCGCCGCGGCGGGACGGTTCCTCTTCGGGCGGGCCGTCGCCCGGCTGCTGGCCCCCTGAAGCCGCGGGCTAGGGTGCCGTGATCGCCGCGCCGGTGATCACTACGCGACCGAGGAGATCTCCGTGGCCACTCCGCCACCGCCGCAGCAGGGCGCCGGCCCGTACCCGAACCCGTACGCCGTCCCGCCGGTCCCGCCCGTCCCGCAGCAGGGCGCGTACGGCACCCACCCGCAGCCGGGGCCGCCCGGCTGCCGTCTGTGCGGGGCCTGGCCCGCCGCACCCGCGACCGTGCGCGGCCACCAGGGCATGATCGTGCTGATGCGGTTCCTGAGCCTGCGCGGGCCGTTCTGCCGCGACTGCGGACTCAGCACCTACCGCCGCATGTCCTCGGACACGCTGTGGCAGGGCTGGTGGGGTCCGCTGTCCCTGTTCATCACGCCGGTGACCCTGCTGGTGAACCTCGGCCCGCGCGCGGCCTTCCGCAGGCTCGCGCCTCCGGTGGGCGGCTTCCGACCACCGCTCGACCCGGGCAAGCCGCTGTGGCGCCGGACCCCGGCCCTGCTCGCCCTCGTGCCGGCACTGCTCGTCCTCCTCGCGCTGCCCGCGCTCCTGGTGATCGGCCTGGTGGCCGGTGACGACGAGCCGACGACGCTGACGGTGGGGCAGTGCGTACGCAACGTGGGCGACTGGAGCGACCAGCAGCTGGTCGTCGCGCCCTGCGGTTCGGCGGATGCGGAGTACCGCGTCACCCGCCTGCTCCAGCCCGGGACGACCTGCGCGGACGGCGAGTACTACGCCGACCTCAAGTACGGCCCGAACGGCACCGCCACGAACTGCCTCGCACCCCTGCACTGAGGTGCGGCGCCGCACCCGAGCCACCTCCAGCCCCGCCCCGGACCACTACCAGCCCCGCCGGCGTTTGAGGCGCGGGGGCCCACATCCAGCCCCGCCGGCGATTGAGGCGCGGGGGCCCACATCCAGCCCCGCCGGCGTTTGAGGCGCGGGGGCTCGGGGGCGGAGCCCCCGCAACGGCGCCGCACCCGAACCACCGGAACCCGGGGCCGGGCCCAACCCCCAACCCCCAAGGCACAGCGCCTAGCGAATCGGCATGTCGGAGATCGTCCGCGCGATCACCAGCCGCTGGATCTCGCTCGTCCCCTCGAAGATCGTGTAGATCGCGCTGTCGCGGTGCATCCGCTCCACCGGGTACTCCCGGGTGAACCCGTTCCCGCCGAGGATCTGGACCGCCTGCGCGGTCACCTTCTTCGCGACCTCGCTCGCGAAGAGCTTGGACATGGAGCCCTCCGCCGAGGTGAACGGCCGGCCCGCGACCGCCATCCAGGAGGCCCGCCACACCAGCAGCCGCGCCGCGTCGATCTGCGTCCGCATGTCGGCGAGCTGGAAGGCCACGCCCTGGTTGTCGATGATCGGCCGGCCGAACTGCGTCCGCGTCTTCGCGTAGTCCAGGGCGACCTCGTACGCCGCGCGCGCGGTGCCCACCGCCATCGCCCCGACCGCCGGCCGGGAGGCCTCGAAGGTGGCCATGGCGGCGTTCTTCACGCGCTCGCCCGCCCCGCCGCTGCGCGCCCGCTCATGGGCCCGCGCCAGCCGCTCGTCCAGCTTCTCCTTGCCGCCGAGCAGGCAGGAGCCGGGGACCCGTACGTCCTCCAGCACCACCTCGGCGGTGTGCGAGGCGCGGATGCCGTGCTTCTTGAACTTCTGGCCCTGGGACAGTCCCGGGGTGTTCGGCGGCACGATGAAGGAGGCGTGGCCCTTGGTGCCCAGCTCCGGGTCGACGACGGCGACGACGATGTGGACGTTGGCGATACCGCCGTTGGTCGCCCAGGTCTTGGTGCCGTTGAGCACCCACTCGTCCTTGGCCTGGTCGTAGACGGCCCGCGTACGCATGGAGCCGACGTCGGAGCCCGCGTCCGGCTCGGAGGAGCAGAAGGCGGCGACCTTCACGTCGTCCGGGGTGCCGTACATCTGCGGGATCCAGGTGCCGATCTGCTCCTCGGTGCCGTTCGCCACGACGCCGATGGCCGCGAGCCCGGTGCCGACGATGGACAGGGCGATGCCGGCGTCGCCCCAGAAGAGCTCCTCCATCGCCATCGGGATGCCGAGGCCCGTGGGGTCGAAGAACTGCTGGGCGTAGAAGTCCAGCGAGTAGATGCCGACCTTGGCCGCTTCCTGGATGACGGGCCAGGGAGTCTCTTCGCGCTCGTCCCATTCCGCGGCGGCGGGACGGATGACATCGGCGGCGAAGCCGTGGATCCAGTCCTGTACCTGCTTCTGGTCGTCGTTGAGCTCCATGGTGAACTCCGCCATGTCCCCTCCACCTGTTCTGTGCTCGTCCATGCGCAGGTTACTAGCGGTAACCTGCACGATGACCACAGTGTGTTACCGGTCAGTAAGCACTGTCAAGCACTGCCGGTTTCGCTGGTCGAGGTGTGCGGGGTGTTACGTTGCGTGGGCGTCACGCACATCGCACGGGCGGGGAGAGAAACACATCATGGAGACCACGCAGCACGCAGGCGAGCCGGGAGCGGCCGAGCGCCGGCGGCGGGAGCTGCTCGAAGCGGCCGACCGGGTCGTGCTCAGGGACGGCCCCAAGGCCTCCATGAACGCCATCGCGGCCGAGGCCGGCATCACCAAGCCCATCCTCTACCGCCACTTCGGGGACAAGGCCGGCCTCTACCAGGCCCTCGCCGTCCGGCACACGGACGCCCTGCTCGATTCCCTGCGGGCGGCGCTCGACGCCCCGGCCGAGCGGCGCCGCCGGGTGGAGTCCACCCTCGACACCTACCTCGCCGCCATCGAGGCCCGCCCCCAGGTCTACCGCTTCCTGATGCACCCGGCGGAGGACTCCCAGAGCGCCGAGCGCGGCTTCGACGTCGGCCTGCACTCGGCCCCGCTGCTGCGACGCCTCGGCGAGGAGCTGGCCAAGGTCATCGGCGAACGCGTGGACCTGGGCCCCGGCGGCGAACGCCTGGCCCGCGTCTGGGGCCACGGCATCGTCGGCATGATGCACGCCGCGGGCGACTGGTGGCTCGGCGAACGCCCCTGCGAGCGCGCGGAACTCGTCACCGGCCTCACCGACCTCCTCTGGGGCCGCCTGGCCACCGCCGGCAACCGCGAGGACGGCCCGGGCTTCTGAGCCCCGCCGGAGCCAAAGTCAGCCTCGCCGGCGTTTGAGGCGCGGGTCCGGGCGGAGCCCGGTGCCCGGCGGAGCCGGGTTCCTGGGGCTCCGCC
>NZ_JBHWUO010000032.1:0-91928 GCF_042736975.1 Streptomyces sp. NPDC059989 | reverse complement strand
GGCTAAAAGATCCGGGGCTCCGCCCCGCACCCCGCTCCTCAAACGCCGGAGGGGCTGGATATGGCCCCTGCCGCCCGCCGCCTCCAGCCTCGCCGGCGTTTGAGGCGCGGGGGCTCGGGGGCAGCGCCCCCGCAACGGCGCCGCACCGGGCACATCCAGCCCCGCCGGCGTTTGAGGCGCGGGGGTCCGGGGGCCGGCCCCCGGAAGCGGCGCCGCGCCCGGCTACTCCTCTCGGATCGGGATGCGGCCGTTGACCGCGCCGGCGGCGGGGGCCGAGGGGTCCGCCGAACCGGCGGAGCCGGCGCCGTTCTGGGACATCGACGACAGCAGCTGCCGCGCCAGTCCCAGCCCCGTGCCGCCCATCGTCAGCGCCTTCGCGAACATCTCCGACATGCCCTCCGCCCCGTTCAGGAGGACCATGTGCTCCACGTTTCCGAACGCGCCCGCGCCCGCCTCCACGATCGCCGGCCAGTTCTCGGCCAGCTGCTGCGCGACCACCGCCTCCTGGTTCTCCGCGAGGGCCGCCGCCCGGGCCTTGATCGCTTCCGCCTCCGCGAGACCCTTCGCCTTCGCCGACGCGGCCGCCGCCAGGCCCTTGGCCTGTGTCGCCGCCGCCTCCGCCTCGCCCGTCGCCCGGGTGGCGGTCGCCGCCGCCAGGCCCCGGGCCTCCGTGGCCTTGGCGTCGGCCGCAGCCGCCGTCGTCACCCGCGTCGCCTCGGCGGCGGCCGCCAGCTCCGTCTCCTTCGCCTTGGCCTGCGCCGCCGAGATGCGGGCGTCGCGCTCCGCCTCCGCCCGGGTCCGGGTCTCGTAGGCCGCCGCGTCCGCCGGCTTGCGTACGTCCGCCTGGAGCTGCTGCTCGCGCCGGTGCGCCTCCAGCTCCGCGACCCGGGTCTCCTGGACCACGACCTCCTGGCGGGCAGCGGCCTCGGAGAGCGGGCCCGCCTGGCGGGCGGTCGCGGCCGCCTTGTCCCGTTCCGCCTGGTAGCCGGCCTGGAGGATCTCGCTGTCGCGCGTGGCCTCCGCCATCCGCGCCGACGCGGCCTGCTCGGCCTCCGTCGCCAGCCGGTTGGCCTCCGCCTGCGCGATCCGCGCGTCCCGCTGCACGGCGGCCGCGTGCGGCATCGCCAGGTTCTTGATGTAGCCGGTCGGGTCCTCGATCTCGTGGATCTGGAGCGAGTCGACGATCAGGCCGAGCTTCTCCATCTCCGTACCGCACGCCATCCGGGTCTGCCCGGTCAGCTTCTCCCGGTCGCGGATCATGTCCTCGACCGTCAACCCGCCCACGATCGACCGCAGATGGCCGGCGAAGACGATGTGCACCCGCTCGGGCATCATCTTCTGCTGGTCCAGGAAGCGGCGCGCCGCGTTGGCGATGGAGACGAGGTCGTCGCCGACCTTGAAGATCACCACGCCCTTGACCCGCAGCGGGATGCCCTGGTGGGTGACGCAGTCCACCGACAGCTGGGTCTCGTTGAGGTCCAGGGACAGTTTCCGCACCGCCTGCACGCCCGGCAGTACGAGCGTTCCGCGCCCGGTGACGATCCGGAACCCCATGCCCTCGCCGATGCCCTCGGTCTTGTGCGCGGAGCCGGAGATGACGAGTGCCTCATTGGGCTCGGCCACCCGCCACATGAGCTTGAACAGGCCGATCAAAACCACGATTGCGGCGAGAACGATTCCCGCCACGACGCCGATAGCCACCGGCAACGCCCCCTTATCGCGGTGCCGTTCGACACCGGTGAGGGCGAGTGTGCGCCGTACCGTTCCTTCAGAGAAGTGGCCGGATCATTCTTGTCGCCATCTTGATACGGACGCCCCGGCGGGCGGCCCGGCGGGCGGCCTCAGTTGTCGTAGGCGGCCATCACGTACACCGTGCGCGGCGGCAGGTACTCGACCACCGTCACCACCGTCCCGACGGCCAGCCGCCCGGTCCCCGCGACGGGGTGCGCGAGGAAGTGCTCGGCCCCGCCCCGGATCCGGACGATGACCTCGCCCACCAGCCCCGGCCCGACCGTCCCGGTCACCCGGCCGGTCATTCCCACCATCTCCGTGTCGTCCCCCATGGCCCGAGCGTACGCGGCTGCCCGGGGGTTCGGGGGTGTCCGTTCAGGCCTGGTCCGCCACGGCGGACGCGAGGGCTTCGCGGGACGTGGCCGGCGCGGGAGCGGCGGGCCGGCGCAGGATGGTCAGCCACAGGGCCGCCGCCATGGCGAGGACCGCCGTGAGCGAAGCGAGGGTGTAGGCGAGGCAGACGCGGGTGGAGACCTCGCCGGGCAGCAGGGTCACCGCGATCAGGACCCCGGTGGCCACGGTCCAGCCGAGCAGTTGCATGCGGTGCTTGTGCAGGACCAGCAGGGCCTGGCCGAGCACCATGGCCAGCATGTAGAAGAGCGTGCCGGCGGAGATCCAGAAGAACACGCCTCGGCCGAGCCCTTCCTCGGCCTTGAAGAGCGCCTGGATGAGCCACGGGCCGAGCAGGGTCGCCGGGATGCCCCCGGCCAGGCCGAGCGCGGTGACGACCAGGGAGGTCCGGCCGAGCAGTCGGGAGAAGCCCGCCCGGTCGCCGGCGGCGGCCGCGGCGGACAGTCCGGAGAGCAGCGAGGCCTGGAGGGATCCGAAGACGAAGAGCGGTACGCGGGCCAGCACGATCGCGTTCAGCAGACCGGCGACGAGCGCGCCCTCCGCGGGCGCCAGGAGCTTGGTGCTGACCACGGCGGCGTTGACGACGACCTGGGAGAGCAGGGTGGAGACGAGGAGCGGACCGAGGCCGCCGAGCAGCGAGCTCCAGCGGTCGAGCGGTCCCTTGCCGAGCCCGCGGACGACGGGTCCGGCGGTGACCAGGGCGGCGACGAGCGGCGCCACCGTGAGGATCAGCGCGAAGGCCAGCGGGGAGCGGACGCCGGCGAGGGCGAAGCCCACGGCGAGGCCGATGCGCAGGACGCCGTCGATGCCCAGCTGCCAGCCGAACGGTCCGAAGCGGCCGAGGCCGGCCAGGACCCCGCGGCAGATGTTGCTGAGGGCCATCGCGGCGAAGGCCAGGCCGAGCGCGCCGACCATCTCGCGGTGGCCGTAGAAGAAGGTGTCGGCGAGGACCGGGGTCGCCAGCGCCAGCCCGGCCGCCAGCAGGACGATCATGCCGAAGGTGAGTCCGGCGATCTGGCGCAGGATGCCGGAGACGCCCGTGCCGGAGACGCGGTGTGCGGCGACGATCCGGGTGAGTTCCTGCTCGACCGGGAAGAACAGGCCGATGCCCACGGACATGAGGATCGTCCACAGCACCGAGAGGGCGGCCATGCCGTCGGTGTCGAGGCTGTGCCCCGCCGCCATCAGGTGGACGTACGAGGCGGCCCCGAGGACGACCGTGCCGCTGATCACCAGGGTGGTGCCCGGCGGCAGGCTGCCGGCGATCCTGGCCAGCGGCGACCGCTTCACGGGCGCGGTCGCCGCGGCGTCCGGTGTGTTCACGACTGCTGCGCGGCCTTCACCTTGAGCGGCTCCCACCAGGCACGGTTCTCGCGGTACCAGGCGATCGTCGAGGCCAGGCCCTCTTCGAAGGTGACCTGCGGCGCGTAGCCGAGCTCCTCGCTGATCTTGGTGATGTCGAGGGAGTAGCGCAGGTCGTGGCCCTTGCGGTCCTCGACCGGCTCGACCATGTCCCAGCCGGCGCCGGCGGCGTCCAGCAGCAGGCCGGTGAGCTCCTTGTTGGTGAGCTCGACGCCGCCGCCGATGTTGTAGACGTGGCCGGCGCGGCCCTTGTGCAGCGCCAGCTCGATGCCGCGGCAGTGGTCCGAGACGTGCAGCCAGTCGCGGATGTTGCCGCCCGTGCCGTAGAGCGGGACCTTCTTGCCGTCGATCAGGTTGGTGGTGAAGAGCGGGATGACCTTCTCGGGGAACTGGTACGGCCCGTAGTTGTTGGAGCAGCGCGTCACCACGACGTCCATGCCGTGGGTGCGGTGGTAGGCCAGCGCCAGCAGGTCGGAGCCGGCCTTGGAGGAGGAGTACGGGGAGTTCGGCGCGAGCGGCCACTCCTCCGTCCAGGAGCCCTCGCTGATCGAGCCGTACACCTCGTCGGTCGAGACGTGGACGAAGCGGCCGACGCCGTGCTTGCGCGCGGAGTCCAGCAGCACCTGGGTGCCGACCACGTTGGTCATCACGAAGGGGCCCGCGCCGGCGATGGAGCGGTCCACGTGGGACTCGGCGGCGAAGTGCACCACCGCGTCGTGACCGGGCATGACCTGGTCGACGGCGTCCACGTCGCAGATGTCGCCGCGGACGAAGACGTAGCCCGGGTGACCTGCGACGGGGGCGAGGTTTTCCTCGACTCCCGAGTAGGTCAGCTTGTCGAAGACCGTGATCTTGGCGGCAGGATTCGCCGACAGGAGGGAACGGACGAATTGCGAGCCGATGAAACCGGCGCCACCGGTCACGAGAATGCGCATAGTGTTTTCACTCTACTGGGCCATACGGGTGGGCAGCCTTCGGCACCCCGCGGGGGGACCCGGCCGCCGGCCCGCCGCAGCTCGTCGGTTAACGGCCCCGAAGGGGCGCAACGTAAAGTGGCGCGCATGCGTGGAATCCTCCTTGCGGGCGGCACCGGCTCCCGTCTCTGGCCCCTGACCCGAGCCGTGTCGAAGCAACTACTCCCCGTCTTCGACAAGCCCATGATCTATTACCCGCTTTCCACGCTGGTCATGGCGGGAATCCGCGAGATCCTGATCATCACGACCCCGCAGGACCAGGAGCAGTTCCAGCGCCTCCTCGGGGACGGCTCGCAGTGCGGCCTGGACCTCCGGTACGCGGTCCAGGAGCGCCCCGAGGGCATAGCCCAGGCGTTCGTCCTCGGCGCCGACTTCATAGGCGACGAGCCGGTCGCGCTGATCCTCGGCGACAACATCTTCCATGGCAGCGGCCTCGGCACGCGCCTGGCCGAGCGCACCGACCCCAAGGGCGGCATGGTGTTCGCCTACCCGGTCGCCGATCCGACCGCGTACGGCGTGGTGGAGTTCGACGCGGACGGCCGGGCCCTCTCCATCGAGGAGAAGCCCGAGAAGCCGAAGTCCCGGTACGCGGTGCCCGGCCTGTACTTCTACGACAACCGCGTCGTGGAGATCGCCCGCACGATCACCCCGAGCGCACGCGGCGAGCTGGAGATCACCGCCGTCAACGACGCCTACCTCCGGGACGGCGCCCTGCAGGTCACCACCCTGGACCGCGGTACCGCCTGGCTGGACACCGGGACCTTCGTGTCCATGGTCCAGGCGTCGGAGTTCGTGCGCGTCATCGAAGAACGCCAGGGCTCCAAGATCGGCTGCGTCGAGGAGGCGGCCTGGCGGGCCGGCTTCATCTCCGACGACCGGATGCGCGAGCTGGCCCAGCCCCTGCTGAAGAGCGGCTACGGCGACTACCTGCTGGCTCTGCTCGACGAGGAAAGCGGACGATGAACCGCCGCGCGCTCTCCGCCGTCTTGTGGGGTGTCCACTGCCCCGACATCCCGCCCGGCCAGGCCAACGACCCCTTCCCGTCTTCCTCGAAAGCCCCGGTGCTGCCCTCATGACCACTCTCGACATCATGCTGCCCTACTACGGCAACGTGGCCCTGATGCAGGCCGCGGTGCGGAGCGTGCTGGCCCAGAGCGACCCGAACTGGCGGCTCACGGTGGTGGACGACGGCAAGGAGCCGTCCGTCCCCGGCTGGTTCGCTGAGATCGACGACCCGCGCGTGTCGTACCAGCGCAACGAGCGGAACCTCGGCGTCACCGGCAACTACCGCAAGTGCCTGGGGCTGGTCCGCGAAGAGCACTTCGTCATGATGGGCACCGACGACATCATGCTGCCCGAATACGTGGCCACGGTGCGCCGCGTGCTCAAGGACCACCCGGGCGTGGGCATGATCCAGCCCGGCGTCCAGGTCATCGACGGCGACGGCAATCCCACCGAGGGACTCGTCGACCAGTCCAAGCGGCGGCTGTACAAGCCCCGGTTCCAGGGTGAGCTGCTGATGTCCGGCGAGCCGCTCGCCACGAACCTGCTGCGCGGGAACTGGCTGTTCTTCCCGTCCATATGCTGGCGCACCGCGGCGGTCCGCAAGGCGGGTTTCCGGGACAACCTGGAGGTCACGCAGGACCTCGCCCTCCTCATCGACATGATCCAGGACGGCGAGCGCATGCTGGTGTCGGACACCATCTGCTTCCAGTACCGCCGGCACGCCGTCAGCATCTCCTCCCAGCAGGCCTTCACCGGTGCCCGTTTCGAAGAGGCCAACCGCTTCTTCATGGAGGTCGCGGACCGGCTGGACGGCCAGGGCTGGACGAAGGCCGCCAAGGCCTCCCGGCTGCACCTGTCCTCCCGGATCCACGCGCTGACCATGCTGCCCGGGGCGCTGAAGAACAAGCAGAGCGAGGGCGCCCGCACCCTGCTGCGGCACGTCACCGGCGCCGACCACCGCTAGCGGCGCCGCCGACCGCCACCACACTCCCGACCGTCCGGAGCCCATCCCCATGTCCCTCGCCAGTCCGTCCCTGCCCCGCATAGCCGTCCTCGGAGCCACCGGCTTCATCGGCCGAACGCTGTGCGCCACGCTCGACGAGCGCGGCCACGGCCTGCTCGCCATCGCCCGCAAGGAGCCGGCGGTCATGCTGCCCGGCGCCTTCGCCTCCTTCGACCTCACCGTCGACCCGCCGGCCGAGCTGGCGGCGCTCCTCACCGAGCACCGGATCGACGTCGTCGTCAACGCGGCCGGCGGCAGTTGGGGCCTGACCGACGAGCAGATGGTCCCGGCCAACCTCGGCATGGTCACCCGCCTGCTGGAGGCGTTCGAGGCCATGGCGGCGCCGCCGCGGCTGGTGCAGATCGGCTCCGTGCACGAGTACGGCCTCTTCCCGATCGGCGAGACCTACACCGAGGGCTCCCCCGCGCGCCCGTCGACGCTCTACGGGCAGCTGAAGCTCCAGGCCACCGAGCTGATCGCCGCGGCCGTCCGCGACCGGCGCCTGGACGCCGTCGTGCTGCGCCTGGGCAACGTCGTCGGCGCGGGCCAGCCCGCGCACAGCCTGCTCGGTGTCATGGCGGGCAAGCTCGCCGAGGGCGATGCCGCCGGCGGCGCGGAGCTGTCGCTGATGCCGCTCACCGCCCGGCGCGAGTTCCTGCACCTGCGGGACGGCGTCGACGCGATCGTGGCCGCCCTCGCCCCGGCGGGCCCCTGCCCGCCGGTCCTCAACCTCGGGCTCGGCCGGGCGACCTCGGCCCGCGAGCTGGTCGAGCTGCTGATCGAGGAGAGCGGCGTACCGACCACGGTCACGGAGGTGCCCGCCCCGGACGGCGGCAAGCCGGAAACCGAGTGGCACCAGCTCGACATGACCGCGACCGAGCGGGCGCTGGACTGGAAGCCGGCCCGGAGCCTGCGCGACGCGGTCGCCGAGCTGTGGGCCGCCGCTTGCCCGGTCCGCGTCTGAGCGGCACCTCCGGGCGCCCGGACACGGTTCCGGGCGGGGAGGCCGGCGGCCGGGATCGCCTTACCGCGTGATCAGGAGTGGCCCAGGTCCTCGGACTGGAGGTCCGCCGGGGGGACCGAGCCGGTGTCGGGCGCCGGGCGGAGGAGGAACTCGTCCGAGGCCATGGAGTCGAGGACGGGCGGCGCCGGCCGCAGCGGCTTCGGCATGACCGCCGCCTCCGAGTGGCCCCCGCACCCGTACGACAGGGAGACCAGCCGGCCGTCGGCGGGGCCGAACTCGTTCGCGCAGACGCCGAACGCCTGACCCAGCGACCCGCCGATCTTGACCAGGAAGCCGCACGACAGGCACGACGCCGGCGCGGCCTGCGCCATCGGGGTCTTCGAACCGAAGGAATCGTCCCAGCGGTCGGCCGCGCTGTGCAGCCCGTAGCGCGAAAGCACCCGCCTGCGCCGCATGCCCAGTTCCTCGGCGACCGAGGTGATGGAGCCGCGCGCCGGCACGACCACGCGGTCGGTGACGTCGGCGTCCTCCGCCTCGACCAGTTCGGCCATCTCCTCGGAGACCACCGAGTTCGGCGGCGGCGCGTCCTCGTCCGACCAGCCCGGCTCAAGGCGAAGGTCGTCGGCGTCGGTGGGCAGCAGGTCGCCGGGGCCCATGTCGCCGGGGCGCAGCCGCTCGCTCCACGGCACCCACTCGGGGGCCAGGAGGGCGTCCTCGCCGGGCAGCAGCACCGTTTCGTCGAGGGTGACGTTCTTCGCGCGGGAGGCGCGGGTCACGGTGACGGCCCAGCGCCAGCCCCGGTAGCCCGGTTCCTTGGACTCGAAGAAGTGGGTGACGACCCGGTCGCCCTCCGCCACGGCGGAGACGTGCGCGCCCACCACACCGGGGAAGGCGGCCTCCTCGGCCGCCGCGCGGGCGAGCTCTACCGCCTCGACGCACAGGCGGTCGGGGGCGGGGGTACGCGGGGTACGGCTTCGCGTCGTCGCAGCACTCACTGGTCTCGTTCTCTCCTACGCCGTCTCACGAGTGCGCCGTCCGTACTGTCGTCCACAACGACCCGGCGGTGCTGTCCGTACGAAGCGCGGGCGGAGCGGACCAGAGGGCCGCGTCGACGTCCGCACCCGATCGGACTCCGGGCGCACCTACTGCCATCCATTCTGCGGGATCGCGGAGAGGCGCGCGGCCAAGAGCAACCGCCGGTGGCGCGCTACGCACGCTACCTCCTCCGACGCCTTGGGCCCACATGCAAGGTCCGATTCGCGGACAAGCGGGCGGGCCGCGACGCGCCGGAAGGGGTCCGGGAGGGCCCGGTGGGGCACTATGGCGAGTGTGGCACCCGTACGGTCGTCCGCCGACGGCTCGGGACCGGCCAGGCGGGCCGGCCGGGCCCTGGGGCGTGCCCTGCACCTGCCCTTCACCGGCACGGCGCGCGGGATCCGGCGCGCCACGCACGCGCACGGGGCCGGTGAGTCGGGTCTCGGCAAGCTGATCGAGCTGCACGCCATCAACGGCGCCGGCGATGTGATGATCACGGTGGCGCTGGCCTCGACGGTGTTCTTCTCCGTCCCCACGGACGAGGCGCGCGGCCGGGTGGCGCTGTACCTGGCGATCACGATGGCGCCCTTCGTCCTGCTGGCCCCGGTGATCGGGCCGCTGCTGGACCGGATGCCGCACGGGCGGCGCGCGGCGATGGCGGCCGCGATGCTGACCCGGGCGCTGCTGGCGCTGCTGATGTCGGGCGCGGTGGCCACGGGCGGTCTTGAACTGTATCCGGCGGCGCTGGGCGTGCTGGTCGCCTCGAAGGCGTACGGGGTCGTGCGCAGCGCGGTGGTGCCGCGGTTGCTGCCGCCGAAGTTCTCACTCGTCAAGGCGAACTCCCGGGTCACGCTGGCCGGCCTGCTGGCCACGGGCGCGGCGGCGCCGGTGGGGGCGGGACTGCACGCGATCGGCCCGCCGTGGCCGCTGTACGGGGCCTGCGCGATCTTCATCTGGGGGACCTTCGCGGCGTTCTCGCTGCCGCACAAGGTGGACGAGGCGAAGGGCGAGCGGCGGGCCCGGCTGTCGACGCACGAGGCGCACTCGCGGCGGCCGGGGCTGCGTACGGTGACGCCGTCGGTGCTGTGCGGGCTGCTGGCGAACGCCTCGATGCGCGGGCTGTCCGGGTTCCTGATCTTCTTCCTGGCGTTCCTGCTGCGGGAGCATCCCCTGTCGGGGCAGAGCGCGGCCGTGTCGCTGGGCATCGTGGCGGTCTCGGCGGGCGTGGGGAACGCGTGCGGGACGGCGGTGGGGGCGTGGCTGCGGGCGCGGGCGCCGGAGGGGATCATCGCGGCGGTGCTGTGCCTGACGCTGACGGCGGCGGTGCTCGCGGCGCTCTTCTTCAGCGGGGTGCTGATGGCGGTGCTGGGTGCCACGGCGGGCTTCTGCCAGGCCCTCGCCAAGCTGTCGCTGGACGCGATGATCCAGCGGGACATCCCGGAGGCGGTCCGGACGTCGGCGTTCGCCCGTTCGGAGACGCTGCTGCAGGTGGCGTGGGTGCTGGGGGGTGCGATCGGCATCGCGCTGCCGCTGAACGGGGTGCTGGGCATGTCGGTGGCCGCGGCCATGGTCGCGCTCGGCACCACGATGGCCGTCCGCGGCCTCCTCCTGGCCCCGCGCCACCACCACCAGGGCACGAGTTCGCGGCCGCGGGTGGCATAGCCGAGCCCCTCCGGGGGACGGCCGTGCGGCGCCGCTGCTGGGGCTCCGCCCCAGACCCCGCGCCTCAAACGCCGGCGAGGCTGGATTTGCCCCCGCCGTCACGCCGGTGCGGGCCTCTGAGCCTCCGGCAGGATGCGCCCTGCGGGACAGACGGCCGCAGCCACATCCAGCCCCGCCGGCGATTGAGGCGCCGCCGGAGGCAAAACCAGCCTCGCCGGCGTTTGAGGCGCGGGGCTCGGGGGCGGAGCCCCCCGCAGCGGCGGCGCACTCGAATGCGCGGGGCATCGGCGCGGTCGGCGGCGCACCCGGACCCCATGCAGCGGCGCAGCCCAGGGGCCCGATAGCCTTCGGCTCATGACCGCACCGCTTTTCTCGGGTAGGGCCCGCCGCAGCGTCGCGGCCCTCGGAGCCGTGTCCGCCGGGCTCCTCCTCCTCTCCGCCTGCGACAAGCCGACACCGCTGGCGACCGTGACGGTCGGCACCTCCTCGGTGTCCGCCGAAGCCGCCTGCCACGACGGCAAGGAGCCGCTCTCCATGGACAAGGTCCAGGAGTGCCTCACCGACCTCAAGGACGCCAAGACCGTCGAGTACGCCCGCGGCGACACCCTGCGCCTCGGGGTCGAGCCCGAGGTCGTCGAGGACGGCAAGAAGTGGCAGGCGGTCCTGGACGGCCAGCCCATCACCGAGCCGTCCGAGAACACCTACCGCAGCTTCCCCGGCGCCGACGTCTTCGCGACCGGCGGCCAGGGCGAGGCCCCCGCCTCCAAGAAGCTGGCCTTCGTCCAGGTCGCCGAGGACGGCAAGCCGCTCTCCGTCTGGACCTTCAACCTCAAGCTCAAGTAACCGGACGGCACCGGTGCGCGCGCTCGTCGTGACCGCGGTGGCGGCGGAGGCAGACTCCGTCGTTACCGGTCTCACCCCTCATCCGGACGCCCACGGTCCTGAGCCGCGCACCCTGCCCGGGGGTTATCGGGTCGCCCGGCGGGACCTCCCCGGCATCGCCTTCGACGTGGTCGTCGGGGGCGTCGGGCCCGCCGCCGCGGCCGCCGGGGCCGCGACCGCCCTGGCCCTGGCCCCGTACGACCTCGTCGTCTCCGCGGGCATCGGCGGCGGGTTCCAGCCCGCCGCCCCGCTCGGCTCGCTCGTCGTCGCGGACGCGATCGTCGCCGCCGACCTGGGGGCCGAGACCCCCGACGGCTTCCTCGACGTGACTGCGCTCGGCTTCGGGCACAGCGTGCACCTGCCGCCCGCCGAGCTGGCCGCCCGCGCCGCCGAGGCGACGGGTGCGCTGCTCGCGCCCGTGCTGACCGTCTCCACCGTCACCGGGACCGCCGCCCGCGCCGCCGGCCTCGCCGCCCGGCACCCGCTGGCCGGGGCCGAGGCCATGGAGGGCTTCGGGGTCGCCGAGGCGGCCGCCGCGCACGGGCTGCCCGTACTGGAGATCCGCGCCGTGTCCAACGCCGTGGGCCCGCGTGACCGTGCCGCCTGGCGGATCGGGGACGCGCTCGCCGCCCTCGCCGACGGCTTCCGCGCGCTGGGGCCCGTACTCGCGAACTGGGGAGAACGCCATGACCGGTAACGCCGTGCAAATCGCCTACTCGCCCTGCCCCAACGACACCTTCGTCTTCGACGCCTGGGCGCACGGCCGCGTCCCCGGCGCGCCCGCCCTCGACGTCACCTTCGCCGACATCGACATCACCAACGGCATGGCCGAGCGCGGCGAGCTGGACGTGCTGAAGGTGTCGTACGCGGTCCTGCCCTGGGTGTTGGAGGAGTACGCGCTCCTCCCCTGCGGCGGGGCGCTGGGGCGCGGCTGCGGTCCTCTCGTGCTCACGCGCGAGCCGGGTGTGGACCTGGCGGGCAAGACGGTCGCCGTGCCGAGCGAGCGCTCGACTGCCTACCTGCTGTTCCGGCTGTGGGCGGCGGACGTGCTGCCCGAGGGCGTCGGCAAGGTGGTCGTACTGCCGTTCAACGAGATCATGCCGGCGGTCCGCGACGGCCGGGTGGACGCCGGACTGGTCATCCACGAGGCCCGGTTCACCTATCAGGACTACGGGCTGCACTGCCTGGCCGACATGGGCGAGCACTGGGAGTCCACGACCGGGCTGCCGATCCCGCTCGGCGCGATCATCGCCAAGCGCTCGCTGGGCGAGGAGCGGCTGCGCGCGCTCGCCGAGTCCGCCCGCGCGTCGGTCCTGATGGCCTGGGAGGACCCCGAGGTCTCGCGCCCGTACGTACGCGCCCACGCGCAGGAGCTGGACCCGGCCGTAGCCGACCAGCACATCGGGCTCTACGTCAACGAGTTCACCGCGGACCTCGGCGAGGCCGGGTACGCGGCCGTCCGCGGGCTGCTGACGCGGGCCGCGGCCGAGGGGCTGGTACCGGCGATCCCGTCGGGCGCGCTGAGCTTCCCGTAGCCGTCGGACAGCTGTGCCCCGCCGCTCGTTCGAGTGGCGGGGCACAGGGTTCGCGCGGGGACCGGGGGCTCAGACGTCGAGCTGGTCGGCCACCGCGCGCAGCAGTCCGGCGATCTTCGTGCCGTGCACCTTGTCGGGGTACCGGCCGCGCTCCAGCATCGGAGTGATGTTTTCGAGCAGCGTCGTGAGGTCCTGCACGATCGAGGCGAGCTCGTCGGGCTTGCGGCGCTGCGCCGCCGCCACGGACGGCGCCGGGTCCAGGACCGTCACGGAAAGTGCCTGGTCACCGCGCTGGCCAGCGACGACACCGAACTCGACGCGCTGGCCGGGCTTGAGGGCGTCGACCCCGGCGGGGAGCACCGACGAGTGGACGAAGACGTCGCCGCCGTCGTCGCGGGAGAGGAAGCCGAAGCCCTTCTCACTGTTGAACCACTTGACCTTGCCGGTGGGCAAAGCACGCACCCCGTCTCACATACCCGGAACCGAACCAACATGTCTCAGCAGGTCAGGGTATCCATGTCCCAGAGCCGTGACCGCTTGCTAACGCAGTGAAGAGTCTCCCCTTCCAACCACTGCGTCAAGCATGGCCGAAGGGCCTCTGCCCGGATCTCGTCCATGGAGGCCACGGGCCCCGGCGGCCGCCGCGCGGGTATCGTCTCCCCGTCGCACTTCTGTCGTACCCACGCGGTGGGTCACAGCGCAAAGACCCTCCAACCGAGCGAGACCGACTATGCCGCCCTCCTCCGTGAAGCCAGCAGACGACCACATACCGCTCGTGCGGCCCGCACAGGACCCGCAGCCGCAGGCGTCCGCTCCGGCCGCGGGCAGCCGCAGGTCCGCGCCCCGCCTGTTCGCCCTGGACGGGCTGCGCCTGGTCGCCGCCCTCTGCGTCCTCTCGTTCCACTGGACGGCGAGCACGGACTCCCGGGAGACGTACGGCGGCAAGGTCCCGGACCAGTTCATGCCGGGGATCTCCTCGGTCAGTTCGTACGGCTGGCTCGGCGTGCAGCTGTTCTTCATCATCAGCGGCTTCGTGATCTGCATGAGCTGCTGGGGGCGCAGGCCGGGCGACTTCTTCGTCTCGCGGGTCATCCGGATCTATCCCGGCTACTGGGCGGCCGTCCTCCTGACGACGAGCGTGCTCGTGTTCGTGCCCCATCTGGGCCGGGCCGGCGCCCGGGAGGGCCTGGACATCAAGACCGTGCTGGCGAACCTGACCATGTTCCAGGGCCAGCTGGGGATGAGGAAGATCGACGGCGTCTACTGGACGCTCGTGGCGGAGCTGCAGTTCTACCTGCTCTTCGCGATCGTCGTGACGATGGGCCTGACCTACCGCAGGGTCGTCGCCTTCTGCGGGATCTGGGCCGCGGCCTCGCTGTTCGCCCCGGAGACGAACATCCCGCTCCTGAAGACCTTCGCGATGCCCCAGGAGGCCCCGTACTTCATCGCGGGCGTGGCCATGTTCCTGATGTACCGCTTCGGGCCGAACCTGCTGCTGTGGGGGATCGTCGGATTCACCTGGGTCGTCGCGCTCAGCCGCATCCACCAGGTCAAGGTGATCTACGACCAGGCCGCCGGGCGGCCGCTCTCCTGGGCGGTCATCGCCCTCGTCATCACCCTCTGCTACGTGGTGATCATCGCGGTGGCCCTGGGCTTCTTCGACCGGATCCAGTGGAAGTGGCTGACGGTCGCCGGGGCCCTGACCTACCCGCTCTACCTCATCCACCAGGAAGCCGGCTGGACCCTGATCCACTGGCTGCGCACCCTGGGCCTCGGGACGGGCGCGGCACTCGGCCTCTCCCTGGTCGCGGCGCTGTTCACCGCCTGGCTGATCCACCGGCTCGTGGAACGGCCGGTCAGCGGCCTCATGAAGCGCCACCTGAACAGGTCCCTCGCCACGATGCGCACGGCCTCCGACCAGCCGGCGGGGAAGTAGCCCCGCCGGCAGCGGCTCCGGCCGGTGTCCCGCCGGGAACTACCCTGGTGCGGTGACTGACACTTCTCGCGCCGACGAAGCGCGGCCCGGCGACGCACTGGTCAAGGCCGGCGGCATCGTGTTCATCGCGGGCGCCGTGGCCACGCTCGTGACGATGGCCCCGCTGTTCCTCGACATCGACCCGTTCCCGTCGTACGCGTGGGCCGTGTGCATGCTCATGGGCGTCGGCTTCGCGATCTCGGCGGCGGGCGTGCTGCGGTCGGCCGCGGCCCAGCGCAGGGCCGCCCGGGCCTCGCAGGCGGCCTGAGCCGGGGGCGGACTGAGCCGCAGGCGGCCTGAGCCGGGGGTGCGGCCCGCGCCACACGGGCGGGCCGGACCGCGGGCGGGCCGGGCGGGTGCCCGGGCCTCAGGCCGGCTGGGCCGCCACGTACGCCGCGAGCCACTGCGGCAGTTCGGTGAGGTCCGCGAGCACCACGTCGGCGCCCGCCTCCCGCAGTTCCGGCTCGGGGCACGGACCCGTCGGCACCACCACCGACAGCGCGCCCGCCTTGCGGGCCCCGCGGATGTCGCCGACGTGGTCGCCGACGTAGACCTGGGCCCCGTACTCGCGCAGTGCGCCGGCCTTGGCCTCCGCCCAGAGCCAGCCGATGACCGCGTCCGGCTCGATGCCCAGGTGCTCCAGGTGCAGGCGCGCGTTGGGCTCGTGCTTGGCGGTGACGACGATCGCGCGGCCGCCGAGCGCCCGGACGGCCTCGACCGCCTCGCGCGCGCCCGGCATCGCGGGGGTCGGCTCGATGGCGTATGTGGGATAGATCTCCCGGTAGCGGTCCGCCACGGCCGGGATCTCGGCCTCCGGGAACCAGTACGCGAGCTCCTCGTCCAGCGGCGGCCCGAGCCGCGTGATCGCCGCGTCGGCGTCGATGAACGTACCCGTTTCGGCCGACAGGGCCTGGTAGGCGGCCTTGATGCCCGGCCGGGAATCGATGAGGGTCATGTCGAGGTCGAAGCCGACGGTGAGGTTCATACCGGCCATTGTGCCGAGGCGGGCGGCCCGGCGGACCGCCGGTCGGGCCAACGGCAGGGGAACGTACACTTAGGGTCGCCTTACCAGATCATGAAATAGGTGACATGTCTGCCCCCGTTCCCCGACGCGCCCTGACGACCCGTCGTATCGGGTGGACGGCAGCGGCCTTCGCCGCGCTGATATGCGCGGTCGTCCTCTCCCTCGCCGTGGGCGCCCGCCCCGTCCCGCCCGCCACCGTGTGGGACGCCCTGGTCCACGGGGCGAGCGGCCCGGACGCCGAGGTGGTGCGCACCCTGCGCGTCCCGCGCACCCTGATCGCCGTGATGGTCGGCGCGGCCCTGGCCCTCGCAGGCACCGCGCTCCAGGGCATCACCCGCAATCCGATCGCCGACCCCGGCATCCTGGGCATCAGCCAGGGTGCCGGGGTCGCGGTCGTCTGCGGCATCGCCTTCGCGGGGGTGCACACGCTGAGCGGCTACGTGTGGTTCGCCTTCGCGGGGGCGGCCGCCGCCTCGGTCGCCGTCTACGCGATCGCCTCGCGCGGGCGCGGCGGCGCGACCCCGGTGAAGCTGGCGCTGGGCGGGGCCGCGATCAACGCGCTGCTGGTGTCGGTGACCACGGGGGTGCTGACGACGAAGGCCTCGGCCCTCGACGAGTTCCGCTTCTGGCAGGTCGGCTCGGTGGCCGGGCGCGACGCCCAGGTCGTCCACCAGATCTGGCCGTTCCTGCTGGTGGGCGCCGTACTGGTGGTCTCGGTGGCGCGCGGGCTCGACGCGCTGGCGCTCGGCGAGGACGTGGCCAGGGGGCTCGGGCAGAACGTGGCGGCCGTACGGATCGTCGGCGGCCTCGGGGCCACCGTGCTGACCGGCGCCGGGGTCGCGGCCGCCGGGCCGATCGCCTTCATCGGGCTGGCCGTCCCGCACATCGCGCGGGCCCTCGTGGGCGGCGGCCACCGCTGGGCGCTGCCGATGGCCGCGCTGATCGGGCCGGTGATGCTGCTCGTCGCGGATGTGCTCGGGCGTGTCGTGGTGCCGCCGGGCGAGGTGCCGGCCGGGGTGATGACGGCGCTCATCGGGGTGCCGTTCCTGGTCACCCTCGTACGCCGCAAGGCGGTGGCGGCATGAGCGCGGTCCCGTACGGCTACACCCTGGTCCGGGCCGGGCGCGGGTCCTTCCTGCTGCACCGCCGGGCGGCGGCCGTGGCGCTGGGCCTCTGCGTCCTGCTGGCCGCCGTCTGCGTCGTGTACCTGTCGGTCGGGGAGTCCTTCGTGGCGCCGGGCGAGGTCGTCAAGGTGCTGCTCGGGCAGCCCTCCCCGGACGAACTGGTCGTCGGCACCCTGCGGCTGCCCCGGATGACGGTCGGTCTGCTCGTCGGCCTGGCCTTCGGGATCGCGGGCGCGCTGATCCAGACCGTGGCCCGCAACCCGCTGGCCTCCCCCGACATCATCGGCATCAGCCAGGGCGCGAGCGCGGTCACGGTGGCGGCGCTGACCTTCGGCCTGACCTCGTACGCGGTGCTCCCCTACCTCTCGGTGCTCGGCGGTGTCATCGCGGCCGTCCTCGTCTACGTCTTCGCGTGGCGGGGCGGTCTGCACGCGACCCGCTTCGTCCTCATCGGCATCGGCTTCGCCATCGCCCTGCGGTCGGTGACGACCCTGCTGATGACCAAGGGCGACTACCTCGTCGCCCAGCAGGCGCAGATCTGGATGACGGGCTCGCTGAACGGCCGCGGCTGGGACGTCGGGGCCCCGCTGGCGTGGGTGCTCCTGGCGCTGCTGCCGGGCGTGCTGTGGGCGGCGCGCGCGCAGCGCTCCGTCTCCCTCGACGACGACACGGCCACGGCGCTCGGGGTGCGGCTGGGCCGGGTCCGGCTCGGGCTGATCGCGCTGGGCGTGGTGCTCGCCTCGGTGGCGACGGGCGCGGCCGGCCCGGTGGACTTCGTGGCGCTGCTCGCGCCGCAGATCGCGCGGCGCATGACGCGGACCGCGCAGATCCCGCTGCTGTGCTCGGCGTTGGCGGGCGCGGTGATCGTCGTCCTCGGCGACCTCCTCGCCCGCCGTCTGTTCTCCCCGACCGAGCTTCCGGTGGGCGTGCTGACCGCCGCCGTCGGGGCCCCGTACCTGATCTGGCTGATCGTCCGCAGCCGTACTGGAGGCAAGTAGATGTCCCGTCTCTCCACTCACGGGCTGACGCTCGCGTACGAGGACCGCGTGGTGGTGGAGGACCTGGACCTCGCCGTGCCCGACGGGAAGGTGACGGTGATCGTCGGCCCGAACGCGTGCGGGAAGTCGACGACGCTACGGGCCCTCGGCCGGCTGCTCCGCCCCCGCTCGGGCGCGGTCCTGCTGGACGGCGCGGCCCTGTCCTCCCTCCCCACCCGGAAGATCGCCCAGACGATCGGGCTGCTCCCGCAGTCCCCGGTGGCCCCGGAGGCGATCACGGTCGCGGACCTGGTGGCACGGGGGCGGCAGCCGCACCAGCACTGGTGGCAGCAGTGGTCGGAGGCGGACGAGCGGGCGGTGTCGGAGGCGATGTCCCGCACGTCGGTGGCGGAGTTGGCCGACCGGCCCGTCGACGCCCTGTCGGGCGGGCAGCGCCAGCGCGTCTGGATCGCGATGGCCCTCGCCCAGGACACGGACCTGCTCCTCCTGGACGAGCCGACCACCTTCCTGGACATCGCCCACCAGGTGGAGGTCCTGGACCTGGTCCGGCGGCTCAACCGCGACCGGGGCCGCACGGTGGTGGCGGTCCTGCACGACCTGAACCAGGCCGCCCGCTACGCCGACCACCTCGTGGCGATGAAGGCGGGCCGCGTGGTCGCGGAGGGCCCGCCGTCATCGGTGGTCACCGCAGACCTGGTCCGCGAGGTCTTCGGCCTCGACTCGATCGTCATCCCGGACCCGGTGACGGGCTCCCCCCTGGTCGTCCCGGGCGCCCCGTGGGACGCACCGGCCGGGATCTGAGGCGCGGGGGCGGGGCCCGAGGGGGTGAAAGTCCCGCACGCGCGTGGATCCGTACAGGTCCCGAATCGCGGTGAATTCGGGCATGCCCCCAGGCCCCCTACCGCCGGCGGGCTCGCCAGACCAGGTACAGCACGGAGGCCAGCGCCGCGCCGCGCAGGAGCCACGGCCACATCCCGTGCAGGACCCCGCTCAGCTGGTCCTCGGCCAGGGACTCGCCCCACTTGCCGTTCATCCGGCCCCACAGCCACACCACCGCCCCCGCGAGGACCGCGCCGGGCGGGCCGAAGACGGCCCACTTGCGCTCGGCGGGCCGCAGCACGCGGGAGGCGTACGGGAGGAGCCAGCCGATGACGAGCAGCAGCCAGTAGCCGGTGACCACGCCCACCACCAGGACGGCCGCGGCCAGCAGCAGGAAGGCGTTCGGCCGGGGGCGGGCCGCGGGGGCCGCGGCCTCCGGCTCGGGGGCCGCCGCCTCCGCCTTCGCGCGCCGCCGCTCCCGCAGGAACCGTACGAGGGTCCGCGCGCGCGATTCCGGCGGCCCGGGCGGCGGCACCGCCGGCTCGGCGGCCTCCTCCTCCGGGCCCTCCTTGAACAGGTCCGGGATCTCGATGCCGCCCGCGAAGCCCTCGACCTGCGGGCCCGACCCGTACGTGCCCGGGGTGACGCGCCACCAGTCGGGCTCCTCCCCGCCGGAGGGGCCGAGTTCGTCGAGCCCGGCCAGGTGCGGCGGCACGTTCCGCGGCTCCGCCGCCGGGCGCGGCGGGGGCACCTGCTTGCGGCGGAGCAGGCCGGGACCCCGCTGGGCGGGTACCGACGGGGCCTCAGCCGGTTCGGGGGACGCGGCGGGCGCCGACGCCGACCGGGCGCCGAGCGTGTCCAGCACCTCCTCCGGCGTGCCGATCCGCTCCAGGATGCGGCGGACGGCGGCCGGGGTCTCGGGGTCGTACTTGGCGCGCCGACGGTCGATCTCGTCCCGCAGCCCCGCCACCAGCCGCATGCGATCGCCGGAGGACAGCTGCCGCCGCTGCGCCAAGTCCCCTACGCGGCTCAGATATTCGTAGACCAGATGGTCGCTTTCGATCCCCATGCCCCGGCTCCTCCCGTTCAGCCTCCGGGAAAGGTAGCGCGTGCGCCCGTGGAGCGGCCGCGGGCGCAGCGGATACCGTTGGCCGGATGGGAACCGGCCGACTGACCGGCCGACGCGACCAGGAGGCGACTGTGCCCGAGGCAAGCACTGCGGGGGGATCCGGCGGAAGCGGAGCCCCGCGCTCCCTCGCCGAGGCGCTGCGCGCCCGCGACGACGCGGCACTCGCCGCCCTGCTCCGCGCCCGCCCCGACCTGCTCAACCCGGTGCCCGGCGACGTCACCCAGCTGGCCACCCGCGCCGGAACCCGCGCCTCCGTGGTGCGCGCCCTGGAACGCCTGGACCGGTTCGCGCTGCAGACCGCCGAGGCCCTGGCCGTCGCCCCGGACCCGTGCCCGTACGAGGTGCTGGAGTCCCTGCTGACCGGCGAGGAGGGCACCACCGGCGAGGACAACGGGGCCCGCGCCGCGCTCCCCCGGGCCCTGGGCACCCTGCGCGACCAGGCCCTGGTGTGGGGCGGCGAGGACCGGCTGCGGCTGGTGCGCACCGCCCGCGAACTGCTCGCGCCGTCCGCCCAGCGGCCCTCCCCGACCGGTCTGGGGCCGACGGTCGCCGAGGCCACGGCCGGGATGTCGCCGACCCGGATCC
Source organism: Streptomyces sp. NPDC059989 (assembly GCF_042736975.1). Taxonomy (NCBI): domain Bacteria; kingdom Bacillati; phylum Actinomycetota; class Actinomycetes; order Kitasatosporales; family Streptomycetaceae; genus Streptomyces; species Streptomyces sp. NPDC059989. Next base: position 71,710 of record NZ_JBHWUO010000032.1, on the reverse strand, counting down.
AGGAGATCGTCGCGGCCGCCGGGCTGCCCGGCACCCACGACCCGGTGTCCGCGGTGAACGCGCTGACCGGCCTGTTCACCGACCCGGACCGGATGTCCGCCCTGCTCGACGAGGCCCCGGCGGAGGCCCACCAGGTGCTCGGGCGGCTCGTATGGGGGCCGCCGTACGGGGAGGTGACGCCGAACCCGACCGCGCCGGTGCGCTGGCTGCGCGACCACGGGCTGCTGCTGCCGGCCTCCGCGCGGACCGTCGTACTGCCCCGCGAGGTGGCCCTGCACCTGCGCGGCGGCCTCGCGCACCGGGACACCGCGCCCGTGGCCCCGCCGGTCCCGGCCCACCGCGAGCACCGTCCACAGCTTGTGGACGCGAACGCCGCCGGGCAGGCGCTGGCCGCACTGTCCACCGCCGAGGAGCTCGTGAAGTCCTGGGAGCACACCGGTCCGCCGGTGCTGCGCGCGGGCGGGCTCTCGGTACGGGACCTGAAGCGGGCCGCGGCCACCCTGGACAGCACCGAGGCGTCGGCCGCGTTCTGGATCGAACTGGCCTACGCGGCCGGGCTGCTGGCCACCGACGGGGAAGCGGACGAGCGGTACGCGCCCACCCCCGCCTTCGACGACTGGTGCGAACTGCCGCCCGCCGAGCGGTGGTCGGTGCTCGCGGCGGCCTGGCTGCCGGCCACCCGGACCTCCGGGCTGGCCGGCGAGCAGGACGCCAAGGGCCGCACCCTCTCGGTGCTCGGCCCCGAGCTCGACCGCTCCGCCGCGCCCGAGGTCCGCCGCCGGGTCCTGGAACTCCTCGCGGACCTGCCCGAAGGGGCCTCCCCCGACCCGGACGCCCTGCTGGACCGGCTCGCGTGGGAGCGTCCCGTACGGAGCGCGAGCGATCTGCGGGCCCGCCTCGCGCACTGGACGCTGACCGAGGCGGAGGTCCTCGGCGTCACCGGCCGGGGTGCGCTGAGCGCCTTCGGCCGCGCCCTGCTGGAGCACCGCGACCCGGCGCCACTGCTGGCGCCCCTCCTGCCCGAGCCCGTGGACCACGTCCTGCTCCAGGCCGACCTGACGGCGGTGGCCCCCGGCCCGCTGCGCCGCCCGCTCGGCGACACCCTGGCCGTGCTGGCCGACGTGGAGTCCAAGGGCGGGGCGACGGTGTACCGGTTCACGCCCGGGTCGGTGCGCCGGGCCCTGGACGCCGGGCACGCCGCCCCCGACCTCCACGCCTTCCTCAAGGAGCACAGCCGCACGCCGGTCCCGCAGCCGCTGGCCTACTTGATCGACGACGTGGCCCGCCGCCACGGCCACCTGCGCGTCGGCGCGGCCTCCTCGTACCTCCGCTGCGACGACGACGCGATGCTGGGCGAGATCCTGGCCGACAAGCGCTCGGCGGGGCTGGGCCTGCGCCGCCTGGCCCCGACCGTCCTGGCCGCCCAGGCCGAACCCACCGCCCTCCTCGACGGGTTGCGGGCGATGGGCTACGCGCCGGCCGCGGAATCCCGTACCGGCGACGTCCTGGTGGCCCGGGCCGACGCCCACCGCACCCCGGCGCGCTCGGCGCCCGTACCGGTGCCGGACGGTCCGCCGCTGCCGGACGAGACGCTGCTGGGGGCGGCCGTACGGGCGATCCGCGCGGGCGACCTGGCGGCTACGGCGGTCCGCAAGGAACCCGCGTCGTCGTCGGCCGTCGTCCCCGGCGAACTCCCGCGCACGAGCGCGGCGGAGACCCTGGCGACGGTCCAGGCGGCCGCGCTGACCGGCTCTGCGGTGTGGATCGGCTACGTGAACGCGGACGGCGCGGCCAGCCAGCGGGTCATCGCCCCGGTCCGGGTGGAGGGCGGCTTCGTGACGGGCTACGACCACACCGCCGACGAGGTCCGCACGTACGCCCTCCACCGCATCACGGGCGTGGCAGAACTGGCGGAGGACCACCTCTAAGCCCTGCCGGCCGACCAGCCCCGTCCCATCCAGCCCCAGTGGCGGCACATCCAGCCCCAGCCCCGGCACATCCAGCCCCGCCGGCGTTTGAGGCGCGGGGTCCGGGGCGGAGCCCCGATCTTTCAGCCCCGCCGGCGTTTGAGGCGCGGGGTCCGGGGCGGAGCCCCGGCAACGGCGCCGCACCCGCAGGGAAATCGGCTCGCGAGCCGCGCCCGCGACCCCGCACCCTGAGCGCATGCCAGACGTACCGAACCGCCAGATCCGCGCATCGCACACCGACACCACCCTCACCGTCTACCAGGCCTACGCCCCCCGCCTAGGGGACCCGGCAGCCCGCGACGGCCGCTTCCCGCCCGCCTGGAAGCGGGAGCGGATGACGTGGATCAAGCCGTCGTTCCTGTGGATGATGTACCGCTGCGGCTGGGGCACGAAGGCCGACCAGGAGACGGTGCTGGCCATCGAGATCACCCGCGACGGCTTCGACGAGGCCCTGCGCGGCGCCTGCCTGTCCCACTACGAACCCCGCACGCACGAGGACCGCGACGCCTGGCAGCGCTCGCTGCGCGAGACGTCGGCCCGCGTCCAGTGGGACCCCGAGCGGGACCTCCACCTGAACCCGCTGCCGTACCGCTCGCTCCAGCTCGGCCTGTCCGGGCCGGCCTCGCGCGCGTACGCCGACGAGTGGACGGTCTCCATCCGCGACGTGACCCCGCTGGCCCGGGAGATCCGCGGGCTGCTGCGGGCCGGCGAGGAGGACGCGGCGCGCGCCCTCCTCCCGGTCGAGACCCCGTACCCGTCGGGGCCGCTGCCCCACCTCGGCGCGTAGCCGAACCGGTCGCTCTCAGTCCCGGAGGAACAGGACCACGAACCCCGCCACGGCTCCCAGCAGCAGCGCGAGCCAGGAGGAGCGGGGCCGCGACTCGCGCAGCACCGGGAGGTGGTGGTCGGCCGAGAAGCGGCCCGGCCCGGTGAGGGTGAGGGCGATGATCGCGGCGAACAGCACCACTTCGAGTTCCACGCCCTTGGGCGGGAAGTAGGCGCTCAGGCCCCGGACGTCGAGGACGTTGATGAAGGTGCCGGTCAGGGCGGCACCGGCGAGCGGGGTGAGCAGGCCGAGGGCGAGGCCCAGGCCGCCCAGGGTCTCGGAAAGACTGGCGATGACGGCCATGGCGTCCCCGGCGGGATAGCCGGCCATCGAGAAGCCCTTGCCGGTCGCGGTGAGGCCCGGGCCGCCGAACCAGCCGAAGAGCTTCATCGTGCCGTGGCCGACCATGCTGAGCCCGACGACGAGCCGGAGCAGGAGCAGGCCGGTGTCATGGGTGGCGGTCGTGGCGGTCGTGGCGGTGGTGGCGGGAAGCGCGGTGGCGCGGAAGATGTCCCGGTCCTGTCGTTCTTGTGTCATGAACGCCCGTTCCTCCGTCGCTGGTCGGCGACGGCCACCCTAAGACGCCCGTCCGCAACGGCCCGGCCGCAACAACGCCGCCCCGCAGGTTCGACCCGTTCGGCTCACCCGGGCGCGCAGTCGATCCCCTCCCCGTCGACAGCGCACCGAGAACCACCCCGCCCGCGGAGCGATGCGGCAGACTGGAGGTTTGGCCGCCCGCGCCCGGGCGGCCGTCTCACCGCGGAAAGGGACGTGCGTGAACGGGCCTCTCATCGTCCAGAGCGACAAAACCCTCCTTCTCGAGATCGACCACGAGCTCTCCGGAGCGGCTCGGCGCGCCATCGCCCCCTTCGCCGAGCTGGAGCGGGCTCCCGAGCACATCCACACCTACCGGATCACCCCGCTCGGGCTGTGGAACGCCCGGGCGGCCGGGCACGACGCCGAGCAGGTCGTGGACGCGCTCGTCGAGTACTCCCGCTACCCCGTCCCGCACGCGCTGCTCGTCGACGTCGCCGAGACCATGGCCCGCTACGGCCGCCTCACCCTCTCCAAGCACCCCGTGCACGGGCTGGTCCTGACCAGCACCGACCGGCCCGTGCTGGAGGAGATCCTGCGGTCCAAGCGGATCACCCCGCTGGTCGGGGCACGGCTCGACGCCGACACCGTCGCCGTGCACCCCTCCGAGCGCGGGCAGATCAAGCAGACGCTGCTCAAGCTGGGCTGGCCGGCCGAGGACCTCGCCGGGTACGTCGACGGCGAGGCCCACCCGATCGACCTGGCCGAAAACGGCTGGGCGCTGCGCCCGTACCAGCAGCAGGCCGTCGAGGGCTTCTGGCACGGCGGCTCCGGGGTGGTCGTGCTGCCCTGCGGCGCCGGCAAGACGCTGGTCGGCGCCGGGGCGATGGCGAAGGCCAAGGCGACGACGCTGATCCTGGTCACGAACACGGTCTCGGCCCGCCAGTGGAAGCACGAGCTGGTCAAGCGGACCTCGCTGACGGAGGAGGAGATCGGCGAGTACTCCGGCACCCGCAAGGAGATCCGGCCCGTCACGATCGCCACGTACCAGGTCCTGACGACGAAGCGGAAGGGCGTCTACCCGCACCTGGAGCTGTTCGACTCCCGGGACTGGGGCCTGATCGTCTACGACGAGGTGCACCTGCTGCCCGCGCCGGTCTTCAAGTTCACCGCCGACCTGCAGGCGCGGCGCCGCCTCGGCCTGACGGCCACCCTCGTACGGGAGGACGGGCGCGAGTCGGACGTCTTCTCGCTCATCGGGCCGAAGCGGTTCGACGCTCCGTGGAAGGAGATCGAGGCGCAGGGCTACATCGCGCCGGCGGACTGCGTGGAGGTCCGGGTCAACCTGACGGAGACCGAGCGCCTCGCGTACGCGACCGCCGAGACGGAGGAGAAGTACCGCTTCTGCGCGACGACGGCGACGAAGCGGAAGGTGACGGAGGCGCTGGTCCGCAAGCACCAGGGCGAGCAGACGCTGGTCATCGGGCAGTACATCGACCAGCTCGACGAGCTGGGCGAGCACCTGGACGCTCCCGTCATCAAGGGCGAGACCTCCAACGCGCAGCGCGAGAAGCTCTTCAACGCCTTCCGCGAGGGCGAGATCAGCGTGCTGGTCGTGTCGAAGGTCGCGAACTTCTCCATCGACCTGCCGGAGGCCACGGTCGCCATCCAGGTGTCGGGCACCTTCGGCTCCCGGCAGGAGGAGGCGCAGCGGCTCGGCCGCGTGCTGCGGCCGAAGGCGGACGGGCACGAGGCGCGGTTCTACTCGGTGGTCGCGCGCGACACCATCGACCAGGACTTCGCGGCGCACCGCCAGCGCTTCCTCGCCGAACAGGGATACGCCTACCGGATCATGGACGCCGACGAGCTGCTGGCGAGCGACTGAGGAGGGCGAGCAGCGGGACGCACCAGACCCACAGGTGCGGCCAGTGCAGGAGCAGGGCCCGGCCGGTGTCGGGGAAGTGCCGGGCCCAGAAGTCGGCGGAGGCCTGCGGGAGGACCAGCAGGCCGAGCAGGGCGGTGCCGGCGAAGGCGGCGAGGGCCGTCAGCCCGGCCCGGACCCGGCCGGTGAGCAGCAGGTACGGGACGAAGAGCGCCGGGGCCAGGGTGATCCCGGCGGCGGTGCCCAGCGCGAAGCCCTTGCCGAGCGCGGCAGCCGGCCGGCCCAGGTCCCAGACGGCCAGGCAGGCGAGGGCCAGGTTGACCTGCCCGGGCAACGGGGCCTGGAAGAACGGCTCCAGCCACAGCCCGCCGATGGTGGCGGCGAGGACGGGCCCCGGCCTGGCCCGTAGCCCCGCGAGGCGGCAGGACAGCAGGATCAGCAGGGCGAGCAGGCCGGCGTTGCCGAGGACGAGCACGGCCTTGAGCAGACCCGCCGGCAGCCAGGCGGCGGGCGTGAAGAGGATGGCCGCGAACGGCGGGTACGCGGCGGGCGGCTGCCACTCGGCGGCGGAGAAGCCGTGGACGAGGGCGTCGGCCATCGGTACGCGCAGGGCGATGCAGAGCACCCCCAGCACGAGCAACGACCCCGCGACCAGCCCACCGGCGAACGGCGACGGCGAGGGACCGGAAAGGGGACTGCGGGTCACGGGCGTGACCCTAGTGGATCAGTGCGCGTCTGCCGGTACGCTGCGCGGCTCAGCGGAATCCGGGCGTCGGCCCGGGCGTCGGGCCGGGCGTCGGGCCGGGCGTCGGGCCGGGCGTCGGGCCGGGCGTCGGGCCGGGCGGCCCAGACCGGCCAGGCGGTTCAGGCAGGCCAGGCCGCTCAGCGGCGTATGACGCCCGCGTCCTCGGCGTATTCACCCAGGACGACGACGCTCACGGCGGTCGCCGCGAAGACCTTGGCGGCCCGCAGCACGCTGCCGAGGCCATGGCGCGGACGGGAATCGGAGGTGGCGGTGGCGCCTCCCCCAGCCTTCGGCCGGGAGGTGCCCCCAGGGCGGCCGCCCTGAAGAGGGGTAAAGGTTGCGGTGCTCATGTATCCATGGTGCGTTTTCGACCGCCCCGCCACATCGCCCTGGGGGCGGAACCCCAAGGCCTCCCGCGTCCTCCTCTCGGCCCATGCCGCCCCCTAGTGGCTCTGCCCAAGGTCTGACACTCCCTGGTATGACACCCGGACGGAGGTCCCGCCCGGAGGGGACTTTCGGCCCCCTTAATCCATTCGCGCCGCCCCACCCCAATGGCTAGAATCTCCGCTCTTGCCGCCTCCCGCAGTCCCATCGGGGAGAGCCGCCCGCCGGCCGGTACCGGCGGGCATCTGTTCCTACATCAGCAGCTGGAGGCAGACCCGTGCCCGCGCACGCCCCCGAATCCGATCCGCTCGCCCGCGAACGCGCGCACCTCACCGACTCCCGCGCCGCGCTGCGCGCCATGCGCGAGGACGTCGAGGCCCTCGACATCCGCGACGTCACCGCGAACTGGGTCAACGCGATCGTCCTCCAGGCCCAGATCGACGACCGCATCAAGGCGCTCGCCGACCTCGCCCACACGCCCCTCTTCTTCGGGCGCCTGAACTACCTGCACGCCCCGGGCGCGGAGCTCGCCGAGGGCGCGGAGGGCGAGCAGTTCTACATCGGCCGCCGCCACGTCCACGACTCCGGCGGCGACCCGATGGTCATCGACTGGCGCGCCCCCGTCTCCCAGCCGTTCTACCGGGCCTCCAAGACCGACCCGCAAGACATCGCGCTGCGCCGGCGCTTCGGCTACACGGGCGGCGAGTTGACCGCCTACGAGGACGAGCACCTCTCCGACCCGGCCGAGGCGGCCGCGGTCAGCAAGCTGCTGCAGCAGGAGATCGAGCGGCCGCGCGTCGGCCCCATGCGGGACATCGTCGCGACGATCCAGCCCGAGCAGGACGAGATCGTCCGCTCCGGCCTGTCCGGCTCCGTCTGCGTGCAGGGCGGCCCCGGCACCGGGAAGACCGCCGTCGGCCTGCACCGTGTCGCCTACCTCCTCTACGCGCACCGTGACCGCCTCGCCCGCACCGGCACGCTGGTCATCGGGCCGAACCGTTCCTTCCTGCACTACATCGAGCAGGTCCTCCCCGCCCTCGGCGAGCTGGAGGTCAAGCAGGCCACCGTCGACGACCTGGTCGCGCGCGACGGCCTGGAGGTACGCGGTACGGACGCGGCCGAAACCGCCGTGGTCAAGGGCGACGCCCGGATGGCGGAGGTGCTGGGCCGCGCGGTCCGCTCGCACGTCACGGCGCCCACCGAGGCGCTGATGGTGGTCCGCGGTTCACGCCGCTGGCGCGTGCCCGCGTACGAGCTGGCGGAGATGGTCGAGGAGCTGCAGAACCGCGACATCCGCTACGGCGCCGCCCGCGACGCGCTGCCGCAGCGCATCGCGCACGCGGTCCTCGTACGGATGGAGCAGGCGGGCGAGGCGCCGGACGACCGCGTGCAGGACGCGGTGGCCCGCAACGCGGCGGTCAAGGCGGCGGTCAAGGAGATCTGGCCGCCGGTCGCCCCGTCGAAGCTGGTGCTCCGCCTGCTGTCCGATCCCGAGTTCCTGGCGGTGCACGCGGAGGGCGTCCTCACGGCGGACGAGCAGAAGCTGCTGCTGTGGCCGAAGCCGTTCAGGAGCGTGAAGGCGGCGAAGTGGTCGGCGGCGGACCTGGTCCTGATCGACGAGGCGGCCGACCTGGTGGAGCGGACGCATTCCCTCGGCCACGTGGTCCTCGACGAAGCGCAGGACCTGTCGCCGATGCAGTACCGGGCGGTGGGGCGGCGCTGCACGACCGGCTCGGCGACGGTGCTGGGCGACCTCGCGCAGGGCACGACCCCGTGGGCCACGCGCAGCTGGGACGAGGCCCTCGCCCACCTGGGCAAGCCGCAGGCGGTGCTGGAGGAGCTGACGGCGGGCTTCCGCGTGCCGCGCGAGGTGATCGCGTACGCGTCGCGGCTGCTGCCGTCGATCTCGCCTGGCCTGGCCCCGGTCTCCTCGGTCCGCGAGACCCCGGGCTCGCTGCGGATCGCCGAGGCCGAGGCCGAGGACCTCACGGCGGCGGTGGTCGAGGCCTGCCGGGACTCCCTGTCCCACGAGGGCTCGATCGGCCTGATCGCGGCGGACGCGCGGATCCCGGTACTGGCGGAGGCCCTGCGGGCGGCGGGCCTGCCGTACCTGTCGCCGGGCGAGGAGACGACGGCGGAGGCCCGCCTGACGCTGGTCCCGGCCTCCTTGGCCAAGGGCCTGGAGTACGACTACGTGGTCCTGGACGAGCCGGCGGCGATCGTGGACGGCGAGCCGGACGAACGGACCGGGCTGCGACGGCTGTACGTCTGCCTCACCCGTGCCGTCTCGGGCCTCACGGCCCTCCACTCGGCCCCGCTGCCCCCCGCCCTGTCCTGACCTGCGGGCCCGCTGCTGGGGCTCCGCCCCAGGCCCTCCCCCAGACTCCGTCCGGGGGGACCCCCACGCCTCAAACGCCGGCGAGGCTGAATGTGCCTCCGGCGGCGCCTCAAACGCCGGCGGGGCTGGATGTGGCCGGCCTCAGCCTGCACGTGCGCGTAGCGCAACCTTGCGCCCAGGCGGGCTGGATTGCCCGCAGGGCAATTCCAGCCTCGCCGGCGTTTGAGGCGCGGGGGTTCGGGGGCTGGCCCCCGACAACGGCGCCGCACCCGGCCTGTTCAGCCCCACGGGCGATTGGGGCGCGGGGGCGGAGCCCCGGTGGTGGACCGCCGGTCAGGACAGGGCCGCGCGCCAGTCCGCGACGGCGGCGGCCGAGACCGGGTGGCCCCACCCGGAGGGACGGGCCGCGCCGCCGATGTGGAAGGCGTCGATGCCCGCCCCGCGCAGCACCGGCAAGTGGGACAGCGCCAGGCCGCCGCCGACCAGGATCCGCGCCCCGTACCCCGGCTCGCCCCGCCGCGCCGCCTCCGCCAGGAGCACCGGCAGGCCCTCGTCGACCCCGGCCGCCGAGCCCGCCGTCAGGTAGGTGTCCAGGCCGGGCAGATCCGCCAGCGCCTTGCGCAGGCCGTCCCGGTCCGCCGCCCGGTCGATCGCCCGGTGGAAGGTCCAGCGGCAGCCGCCGAGCTCCGCGGCGAGGGCCTCGACGGCGGTCAGGTCGGGGGTGCCGTCCGGGTTCAGGAAGCCGAGGACGAACTCCTCCGCCCCCTCCGCCCGCAGCTCCCGCGCCGCCTCGACCAGTACGGAGACGTCGCCCGCCGCGAAACCGTCCGTCTTGCGGAGCATCACGCGCAGCGGGATGTCGACGGCCGCCCTGATCGCCGCGAAGGTCTCGCGCGGCGGAGTGAGCCCGTCGGCGGCCATGTCGGTGACCAGCTCGAGCCGGTCCGCCCCACCGGCCTGGGCCGCGACCGCGTCCTCCACGTCGAGGGCGATCACCTCCAGGAGCGCACGGTTGCTCATTCGATCCCATCCTTCGGAAAACTGCGCGTATGAACCGTATGGCCCATAGGGAAAATAGGTCTAGTCCAATATCCAGGGTACGGGCCCCCGCCACCGCTCCACCAGCACAATCACGCCACCCCCACAATGTGCTCATGGACACAGGGACCCCGCACACCGACACGACCGCCCTCCGTGCCCGCTGGCGGGGGGCCACGGCCGCCGCCGGCGCCCCCGCCGACCGCGATCCGGACCCCTACGCGGACCGCCTCCTCACCGCCTGGGCGGAGCCGCAGCGCCGGTACCACACCACCGCGCACCTGGCCGACGTACTCGCGCGGATCGACATACTGGCGCCGCACGCCGCCGACCCCGCCGCCGTGCGCCTCGCCGCCTGGTTCCACGACGCCGTCTACCGCCCCGACCGCTCCGAGAACGAGGAGCGCAGCGCCGCCCTCGCCGAGCGCGCCCTCCCCGAGCTGGGCATCGACCCCGCCCGCACCGCCGAGGTGGCCCGGCTGGTCCGGCTGACCGTCACGCACGACCCCGCCCCCGGCGACACCAACGGCGAGGCGCTCTGCGACGCGGACCTGGCGGTGCTGGCCGGGGACTCGGCGGCGTACGGCGCCTACGTCGCCGCCGTCCGCGCCGAGTACGGCTTCGTCCCGGACGACGCCTTCCGCACCGGGCGCGCGGCCGTCCTGCGCCAGCTGCTCGACCTGCCCCGGCTCTTCCGCACCCCCTACGGCACCGCCCACTGGGAGGCCCCGGCCCGCGCGAACCTCGCCGCCGAACTCGCCGAACTCGCCGAACTCACCAAGCGCACCGAACGCGCAGAGCCCTCCTGATGTCACACGCCTGACACACTCCCGGGGAATTTGATCCCGTTCGCGATGGTTGGTGAGAGGCATGCCCGCAGCCGCCGCACGCCCCCGCATGCCCGTAGCCGTCTACGTCCTCGGCCTCTCCGTCTTCGCACTCGGGACCAGCGAGTTCATGCTCTCGGGCCTGCTGCCACCCATCGCCGCGGACATGGACGTCACCATCCCGCAGGCGGGCCTGCTCATATCCGCCTTCGCGATCGGCATGGTCGTCGGGGCGCCGCTGCTGGCCGTGGCCACGCTGCGGCTGCCGCGCCGCACCACCCTGATCTCCCTCATCAGCCTCTTCGGCCTCGGGCAGGTCGCGGGCGCGCTGGCCCCCTCGTACGAGCTCCTCTTCGCCTCCCGCGTGATCTCGGCCCTCGCCTGCGCCGGCTTCTGGGCCGTCGGCGCGGCCGTGGCCATCGCCATGGTCGACAAGGACCAGCGGGCCCGCGCGATGGCCGTCATGATCGGCGGCCTGTCCATCGCCAACGTCCTCGGCGTGCCCGCCGGCGCCTTCCTCGGCGAGCACCTGGGCTGGCGCTCCGCGTTCTGGTCGGTCGGCGCGGCCTCCGCGATCGCCCTCGTCGGCATCCTGGCGCTGATCCCGAAGATCCCGCTGCCCGCCGAGAAGCCCTCGCTCGGGCGCGAGCTGCGCATCTACCGCGACCGCCAGGTGTGGCTCGCCATCGGCATCACCGCCCTGGCCGCGGGCGGCGTCTTCTGCGCCTTCAGCTACCTGTCACCGCTGCTGACGGACGTGGCCGGGCTGGATTCGGGCTGGGTGCCGTGGATCCTCGCGCTGTTTGGGATCGGCGCTCTGGTCGGCACCACCGTGGGCGGCCGGGTCGCCGACGCGCACCTGTTCGGCGTGATGATCTGGGGCATCACCGCCTCGACCGCCTTCCTGACCGCGCTCGCCCTGCTGGCGTCGTTCCAGGTCGCGGCGATCGCCCTGGCCTTCCTGATCGGCTTCTCGGCCTTCTTCACGGCTCCGGCGCTCAACGCCCGCATGTTCAACGTGGCCGGCGCCGCCCCGACCCTGGCCGGCGCCACCACCACGGCGGCCTTCAACCTCGGCAACACCGGCGGTCCCTGGCTGGGCGGCACGGTCATCGACGCGGGCCTCGGCTTCTCCGCCACCGCCTGGGCGGGCGCCGCCATGACGGTCACCGCGATCGCCCTGACCGTCGTCGCCCTCCGCCTGGACCGCCGCACCCCGGCCCGCGCGACCCGCGTGGTGACCTCCTCGACCTCCTCGACAGCCACGCCGGCCATGCCGGCCATGCCGGCCGCCGACGCCGCGGAGCAGGGCGTCCCCGCGTAACGCCTGCCACCCCCTAGGCGGCCGGGCGGCCCTTGGGGCGGCGCAGGCCGGCCTCGGTGAGGCGGCGGACCAGTTCCTTGCTGCCGATCTCGACCGCGCCCGCGCCGACCGCGTCGGCATAGCGGTGCGACGGGACGTCGTAGTGGTCCCGCTCGAAGGCGCGCGGCGGGCAGCCGATGCCCGCCGCGAAGGCGTGCAGCTCCTCGTACGAGACATCGCTGACCAGGTGCGACCACAGGCGGCCGTGGCCCGGCCAGGTCGGCGGGTCGATGTACACCGTCACCGGCGGCTCACCGGCCCGGGTGGAAGACGGGGCCGAGGGCGCCCACGGCCGCCACCCGCACACCTGCCTCCGAGCACACCCAGTGCGGGTCGGGTCCCAATTCCGGCTCCACGTCCAGCGCGTGCGGATCGCCGTGCCCGCAGACGGGGCACAGCGGCCAGCGCCCGTACTTCTCCAGCAGCGCGTCCTGCACGTCCTGGGCGACGAGTCCGGCAAGGTAGTCGACCCCCTCCGGCCACTGCTCCACCCACCACCGGCGGTGCGTGACCGAGTCCTCGACGAGGGAGACGACATCGGCATCGGCGACCTCGCCGGCGGCGAGATCGGCGAGAACAAGTGCACGTGCGACGTGCAGCGCCTGCTCCAGGGGGGTTGCGTGGTCCATGGGGTCATTTTGACTCCTCCGCGCCCAGAAAGGGAGGGGATGCCCGGCTCACGCTGCCCGGCGGACCGACGGTCCGTCTGGTCTTACGCGATCTGCGCCGGCCGGGTTGAGACCAGCCCGGACGAGCATGACGTGGGCGGAGTTCTTGTCCCTGGAGGAGACCGCTCCACACACAGTGCAGGTGTATGTACGCTCCGACAGCGGCAGTGCGTGCTTGGCTCTCGCTCCGCACCGTCCGCAGTCCATGGTGGTGTGCGCCGGGTGCACAAGCCGCAGGTCCCGGCCGTGCTTGAGCGCCATGTTGATCAGCTCGCGCTTGGTGGCGGACAGCGCCGCGTCAGCTGCTTTGCGGGCCATGGTGGACTTGGCGAGGAACCGCGGCCGGAAGTCCTCCACCGCAAGGTGATCGAAGTCCGTCACGACACGCTTGGCCCACTTGCGGGCAGTGTCCTGGCGCTGGCGGGCGATCTTCTTATGCACCTTCGCCGCCTGCCGCTTCGCCTTCCAGTACCCCTTCGACGCGGCCTGGCCCGGCTTCGGTTTACGCCGGGCCATCATCCGCTGGTATCCGGCCAGCTTGCCGGCCTCGCGGCTGCCGTGCCGGGGGTGGGGGAGGTCGTGATCGTCGCTGGTGGTGGTCGCGGTCTCCGTCACGCCCCAGTCGATACCGATGGCCGCGCCGGTCGCAGGCAGCGGCCGTACGCCGGCGGGGACCACGAAGGAGGCGTACCAGTGCCCGAGACTGTCCCGGTAGACACGCACGCTGGACGGTTCGGCGGGCAGGTCACGCGACCACACCACTGTCAGGGCGATGCCCCTGGCGAGGTGCAGCCGACCGTCTTTCAACCGAAAGGCGGTCCGTGTGTAGTTGAGCGTCGGATCCGCCAGACGCTTCCTCTTGAACCGCGGCATCCCCGCCCGCTGTCGTACCGGCAGGCCCGCCGTGATGCCCTTCAACGCCGTGGCACGAGCCTTGGCAAAGTCCCGGATCGCCTGCTGCTGCGGAACGGAAGCGCCCTCACCCAGCCACCCATACGCGCCGCGCCAGCGGGTCAGCATCCTGTCCAGCCGGGCCGGACCGCAGTCCTCCCCGGCCTTGCGCGCTGCCCGGGACTCGGCGACGCACTGATTCCACACCCACCTGCAGCGATCCCATTCCGCCAGCAGACCCGCCAACGCAGTGGACGACACACGAAGTCGGAAGACGTACCGGGCGCGCCCGGCCTCCCCGGGCTTCGTCAATGCCACCATGGCGCCAACGTAAGAGCCGTAGTCCGCTGCCATGCCGGAAGTCCCCGGCACCCCACACGAACGAGTGACCGACCACGCGCACTGGCGACGGTCCGTCAACTCCGGGACTGTTCCTCTCCTGCACCCCATAGCCGCTAGGAGGCCCCGTCGATGACCACCGCCCACGCCCAACTCCGCGCCCAGCTGGAGACCTTGACCACCGAGGCCTTCCGCCCCGAGCTCGCGGAGATCGACCGGCTGTCCACCCTCGACATCGCCCGTGCGATGAACGCCGAGGACGCCACCGTCGCGGCCGCCGTCGCCGGGCGGCTGCCGCTCATCGCCGCCGCGATCGACGCGATCGCCGTACGGATGGCACGCGGCGGGCGGCTGGTCTACGCGGGCGCCGGCACGGCCGGGCGGATGGGCGTACTGGACGCCAGCGAGTGCCCGCCCACCTTCAACACCGACCCGGCCGAGGTGATCGGCCTGATCGCGGGCGGCCCCTCCGCCATGGTCAAGGCCGTCGAAGGCGCCGAGGACTCCAAGGAGCTGGCGGCGGCAGACCTCACCGCACTGCACCTCACCCCCGACGACACCGTCATCGGCATCTCGGCGTCCGGCCGCACCCCGTACGCGATCGGCGCCGTCGAGTTCGCCCGTACGCGCGGCGCGCTCACCGTCGGGCTCTCCTGCAACGCCGGCTCCGCGCTCGCCGCGGCCGCGGAACACGGCATCGAGGTCGTCGTCGGCCCCGAACTACTCACAGGCTCCACCCGCCTGAAGGCCGGCACCGCGCAGAAGCTCGTCCTCAACCTCATCTCGACGATCACCATGATCCGGCTCGGCAAGACCTACGGGAACCTCATGGTCGACATGCGCTCCTCGAACGAGAAGCTGCGCGCCCGCGCCCGCCGCATCGTGGCGCTGGCCACCGGTGCGCCCGACGAGGAGATCGAGGCCGCGCTGACCGCCACCGGCGGCGAGGTCAAGAACGCCATCCTCGTCATCCTCGGCGCCGTCGACGCCCCGGCGGCCGCCGCCCTGCTGGCCTCCGCCCGGGGCCACCTCCGCGAAGCCCTCGCCGAGACCCGCTGACCCGCCGACCGGCGGACCCGCCAACCCGCCGATCCACCGGTCCACAGCCCCGCCGGTCTTCCGACGCGCCCCTCACCGCCCGCATCCCCCCACGCAAGGCGACCACCACATGTCCACTGACAAGAACCGCGCCACAGCCGCCGCGATCCTTCCTCTGGTCGGCGGCCCGGACAACATCACCTCGATCGCACACTGCATGACCCGTCTGCGCATCGCGCTCCGCGACCGCTCGCTCGTCCAGGACGAGGCCCTCAAGGCCCTCCCGGCGGTCATGGGCGTGGTCGAGGACGACACGTACCAGATCGTGCTGGGCCCGGGCACCGTCGCCCGCGTCACCCCGGAGTTCGAGGCCCTCGTCGAGGAGGGCCGCACGCCGGCGCCCCAGCCCCAGCCCCAGCCCCACGGCATCACGGCGGACGACCTGGCCGCCCAGGGCGCGGCGCTCAAGGAAGCCCGGAAGGCCCGCAACTCCACCCCGTTCAAACGGTTCCTGCGCCGCGTCGCGAACATCTTCGTCCCGCTGATCCCGGCGCTGATCGGCTGCGGGATCATCGCGGGCATCAACGGCATCCTCACCAACATGGGCTGGCTGCCCGCCGTGGTCCCAGCGCTGGCCGCCATGGCCTCCGGCTTCATGTCGCTGATCGCGGTCTTCGTCGGCCACAACACCGCCAAGGAGTTCGGCGGCACGCCCGTGCTGGGCGGCGCGGTCGCCGCGATCATCGTCTTCCCGGGCATCGCCAAGATCGACGCCTTCGGCCAGCACCTCTCCCCCGGCCAGGGCGGCGTCCTGGGCGCGCTCGCGGCCGCGCTCCTCGCCGTGTACGTGGAGAAGTGGTGCCGGCGCTGGGTCCCGGAGGCCCTGGACGTGCTGGTCACGCCCACCCTCACGGTCCTGGTCCCGGGCCTGGTCACCATCTTCGGCCTCATGTTCCTCGCGGGCGAGGCGTCCACCGCCATCGGCAGCTTCGCCAACTGGCTGCTCGCCACCGGCGGCGCCTTCGCGGGCCTGGTCCTGGGCGGGCTCTTCCTCCCCCTCGTCATGCTGGGCCTGCACCAGGCCCTCATCCCCCTCCACACCACCCTCATCGAGCAGTCCGGCTACACCGTCCTCCTCCCCATCCTCGCCATGGCGGGCGCGGGCCAGGTCGGCGCGGCCATCGCCGTCTACTACCGGCTCCCGCGCAACGGCTCCCTGCGCGCCACCATCAAGTCGGCGCTCCCGGCCGGGTTCCTGGGCGTGGGCGAACCGCTGATCTACGGCGTCTCCCTGCCCCTGGGCCGCCCCTTCGTCACCGCCTGCGTGGGCGGCGCGGCCGGCGGCGCCTTCGTCGGCCTCTTCAACCAGCTCGGCGTGGCCTTCGGCTCCACCGCGATCGGCCCCTCGGGCTGGGCGCTGTTCCCGCTGCTGGACGGCACGTCGGGCATGGGCGCCACCATCGCCATCTACGCGGGCGGCCTGGCGGTCGGCTACACGGTCGGCTTCGCGGCCACCTACCTCTTCGGCTTCACCCGGCAGATGCTGGCCGAGCTCAACACCGACCCGGAGGCGGACACCTCCCCGCACACCCCGTCCGCGGAGCCGGCGACCGGGCCCGCGAGCCCCGCCCCGGTCGCGGCCGGCCGCTGACCCGGACCGTACGAAGGCTCCCGGCCGGTGTGGTTCACCGGCCGGGAGCCCGTACGTACGCCGCCCCGTGTCAGGCGCAGTTGGACGGCGCCGGCTTGCCCGCGAAGCGGTCCGCGATCCAGCCCAGGTACTCCGACTCCGCGACGTTGGGGATCGTCTGGTGCGTCGCGCCCTGGTACTTCGTGTACTCGACCGGCTTGCCGAAGCGGCAGGCCCGGTTCACGTTTGTTCGCGCCGCACAGCCGAATGGGGCGCGGACGCGGCAATGATGGAGGGATGATCGACGCGATACCCGATGTGGTCCCGGCCGGGCGGATGAGCGCCGCCCCGCAGCCCGAACTCCCGCTCCCCGGCGGGATGCTGCTGCGGCCCTGGACTCCGTACGACGCCCCCGTGCTGGTCGAGTCCTGCCTCGACCCGGAGATCCGGCACTGGAACCGCCCGGGCCGGCTCAGCCCCGCCGAGGCCGAGGACCGCATCGCCCGCTGGGGAGCGCGCTGGACGGCCGAGGAGGCCGCGATCTGGGCGATCGCCCCCGCCGCCGGGGGCCGCGCCGTCGGCCTGATCGGCCTGGCCGACCTCGATCTGCGCGGTGGCAGCGGCGAGTTCCTCTACTGGCTCCTGCCCGCCGGACGCGGCAGCGGTGTCATGGTGCCGGCCACGGAACGCGTCACCCGCTGGGCCTTCGAGGACCTCGGCCTGCACCGGCTGCGCATCACCCACTCCGTGGCCAACCCGGCCTCCTGCCGCATCGCGACGCGGGCCGGCTTCCCCCTGGAGGGCACCATGCGCGGCGCCCTCCTCCACGCGGACGGCTGGCACGACGAACACCTCCACGCCCGCCTGCGCACGGACGGTTGAGCCCGGCTACCTACCCCGCCTGAGTACGCCGGCTGATCACCCGCGGATCCCCACGCGATCCAATGGGGTCATGACCACATCCGTCGCCGGTCCGGTTCACGTAACCCCGCAGCTCCAGGAGGACCGGGAGCCGCGCAGACGAGACCGCCGCCTGCGCGTGATCGCCGGCATCGGCCTCGGCCTGCTGGTTCCCTCCCTGATCGCCGCCTTCGTCGCCGTACTGGCCTCTCCGGGCGCGGGCCGCTGCATCGCCTATGGGGAGGGGTGCGCCCACGGAGCTCCGGGCACGTGGGTGCTCTGGGCCGTCGCCATCACCCTCGTGGCGGGCCTCCTCACGGTGTCCTGGCCGACCCGGCACCTGCCGTTCGCCGGGGCACGGGCCTGGACGCTCGGCCTCCAGGCCACGGCACACACCACCGCGCTGCTGCTCGTCCTCAGCCACTACGCCTAAGGGCCCGCCCTTACGGGTGATTCGGACGGCCCACGCTGTGAGGACCTCGATTTCCACAGGGCTCTTCCCCTCTAGTAGTCGCCGAAGGCCGTGACAGTCAGTCACCCGACAAGGGGAGAGAGACTCGTGCTTCAGGTCAACCGCACGTCCGGGCGGCGCAGGTGGGAAGTCGCTGCCGTCGCCATGGGTGTGGCTCTGTCGACTTTCGGCATCGCCAGCCCCGCCCATGCAGACGCCCGGCCGGTGATCAACAAGTCCCACGTGGGGGACTTCGTCCAAGGACAGTCCGGTGCCACCTACTCCATCGTGGTGAGCAACACCGGGGACACTGCCACCTCAGGACAGATCAGGGTTCTCGAACAGCTGCCGGATGGACTCACCGCAACGGGGCTCAGCGGAGACGGATGGCAGTGCAATCTGGAGGCCATGCTCTGCTACCGAACGGACCCCCTGCCTGCGCAGCAGAGTTTCCCGACCATCACCCTCACGGTCAACGTGGGCACCAACGTGTGCTCGGTGATCAACACCGTCTTCCTTGAATCAGACCAAGTCGCCACTCAGGGTGAGACCGACTACACCGTCATCACGGGTGGCACCTGTGGCGGCGGAGGAGGCGGTGGCGGAGGCGGCAATGGGGGCGGCGGAGGCGACGGAGTATCCCTCCTCGGCATCAACCTCAGCGGGCTCATCTCGCAGAACTTCAGCAACGTCAACACGGGCACCATCAAGTCCCCCAACCCCTACGCCATCCCCCACCGCTGACGGAGAGGCCCGGCCGGCCGGCGGCCGGGCCCCGTACGGGCCGTCCTCGCCGCACCCGGCCGCAGACGTCCGGCTAGGCGCGTCCGGCCGCCGCGGGCACCACCCCGCGGACCGGGTCCCAGCACTGGACGCCCTTCAGGTCCGGCATCCGGTCGCGCGTGAAGACCGGGTCCAGGCCCGCCCGGCGCTGCGCGAGGTAGTCGTCGAGCAGGCGGAAGGCGATCGCCGACAGCGGGAGGATCGCCAGCAGGTTGACCAGCGCCATGAGCCCCATGAAGACGTCCGCCAGGTTCCAGACGACCGACACCGAGCCCAGCGAGCCGAGGACCACCGCCGACAGGACCAGCGAGCGGTAGCCGGGCAGGACCCACCGCTTGCGGGTGACGAACCGGATGTTCGTCTCGCCGTAGTAGTAGTTCCCGACCATGCTGCTGAAGGCCAGCATGAAGACGACGACCGTCAGGACGTGCCCGGCCCAGCCGCCCAGCGTGTCGCTCAGCGCGGTCTGCGTGAGGTCCGCGCCCTGCCGGCCGGCGGGTTCGGGGTTGGTGACCAGGACGATGAAGGCCGTCATCGTGCAGACGAGGAGCGTGTCGAAGAAGACGCCGAGGGACTGTACGAGGCCCTGCTTGACCGGGTGCGAGACCTCGGCGGCCGCGCCCGCGTTCGGGGCGGAGCCGAGGCCCGCCTCGTTGGAGAACATGCCGCGCCGGATGCCCTGCTGGATCGCCGCGCCGATACCGCCGGCCGCCAGCTCGCGGAAGCCGAAGGCGCCGCCCACGATGTCGGCGACGACCCGCGGGAACTCCGACGCGTTCAG
The DNA here is from genome assembly GCF_042736975.1 of Streptomyces sp. NPDC059989. Lineage (NCBI taxonomy): Bacteria > Bacillati > Actinomycetota > Actinomycetes > Kitasatosporales > Streptomycetaceae > Streptomyces > Streptomyces sp. NPDC059989. The sequence continues at coordinate 52,325 of NZ_JBHWUO010000032.1, read as the reverse complement.
CAGCACGACCGCCGCGCCCAGCAGCAGGTAGACCACCGCCATCACCGGGACGAGGACGGTGGTCACCGACGCGATCCGCTTGACGCCGCCGAAGACCGCCAGGCCGAGGAGGGCCGCGAGCAGCACGCCCAGCGCCGGCCCGAACCATGCCGTGTCCGTCTCCGGCAGCGAGCCCGTCGCCACCGCCGTGATGGTGTTGGCCTGCACGGCGTTGAAGACGAAGCCGAAGGTGACGGTGATCGTCACGGCGAAGAGCACACCGAGCCAGCGTTTTCCGAGCGCGCGCTGCATGTAGTACGCCGGACCGCCCCGGTACGCGCCGGTCGAGTTCCGCACCTTGTACAGCTGGGCGAGCGCCGACTCCACGAAGGCGGAGGCCGCGCCGACGAGCGCCATCATCCACATCCAGAAGACGGCGCCCGCGCCGCCCAGGGTGATGGCGGTGGCCACGCCGGCGATGTTGCCGGTGCCGACCCGCGCGGCGGCGGAGATGGTGAAGGCGCCGAAGGACGAGACCTGCTTGCGGCCGTCCGCGCGCGGCGGGGTCTTCTCCTTCACCACCCGGAACATCTCGGGCAGGAGGCGCAGCTGCACACCCCGGGACCGGACCGTGAAGTACAGGCCGGCGCCGACCACCAGCGGAATCAGCAGGTAGGTCCAGAGGTGATCGTTCACGTCGACGATCAGCGAGTCCAGGGTGTCCAGGGCGTCCATGAACCGAAGTCTTCCGGGGGCGGAAGGCCCCCGGACAGGGACCTTGGTCCGCTTGCACCGGGCCCGAAGACCCCGGATTCAGGCCCGGTACACCTGCAGCCGGGACACCTCGTACGACATCTCCGTCAGCTCGGGACCCGGCGCGGGGTGGTACCTCCCGGCGCACACCGACAGGTTGACGATGAGGTACGCGCGCCAGCCGCGCCCCACCCCCCGGCCGTCGGAGAAGACGCGGATCCCGTTGACCCACCAGATGACCGACCTGCGGCCGAACTCGGTCTTCAGGTCGACCCACGCGCCGGGCCGGACCCCCGAGTCACGGTGGTAGCGCTGCGCCTCACGGACGTGGTTCGACAGCTCCAGCAGATCCGGGTTGTCGGGGTGGTACTCGAAGACGTCGATCTCCTGGCCGCCGTCCCGCCAGGTCCAGATCGCGGGCCACGCCCCGAGCGCCTCGGGCAGCTTCACCCGGGCCTCCAGCACATCGCCGGTGCGCACCATGAAGCCCTCGTCGCTGCCCTCGGTGGTGAGCAGTCCGGTGTCCCAGTCGCCGTCGGGGCGCAGCGTCGCGCGGAAGACGCCGCCGCGGCTGTAGGCGGGGTCGGCGACGAGGTGGTCCAGCTTGTTGTCACCCGGGTTGACCGGGCCGCCGTCGGGATAGGCCCACGAGCGGCCGGCGATCCACTGGGTGGGAGAGGTGAAGTCGGCGGTGAAGACGGGGGCCCGGCGCGGCGCGAACAGCCGGCCCAGCGTGTCGATGACCATGCCGTTCCTCTGCCCGCGCCGGGCCCGCCCACACGCGAGTTCTCGCTGAGAGTAATCCTACGAACACTCTCAGCGCGCGGTGCCGGTCGTCCGCGCCGCCTCGATGAAGGCCCGGATCAGCTCCGGAGACTTCACCCCGCGCTCGCGCTCCACCCCGCTGGACACGTCCACGCCCCAGGCCCCGGTGACCTTGACGGCCTCCCGCACGTTCGCCGGGGTCAGCCCGCCGGCCAGCAGCCACCGCCCCTCGGGCGCGGCGAAGTCCGCCGATCCCCAGTTCCACGGCTTGCCGGAGCCGGGGTCGGGCGCGTCGATCAGCAGCAGGTCCTCGCCGTACTCCCCGCAGCGCTTCACGTGTTCGGCGGTCGCCCGCAGCAGCGTCCGGCCCTCGGCGCGCAGCGCCGCGAAGTCCTCGGGGCCCTCCTCGCCGTGCAGCTGCACGCCCCGTACGCCGCTCTCCCCGGCGAACCGGCGCACCTCCTCGACCGGCTGCCCGCGGAACACCCCGACGGTGAGCACCCCGTCCGGCACCAGCCCGGCCAGGGCCCGAGCGGTGGCGGCGTCGACGGTACGCGGGCTGCCGGGCGCGAAGACGAACCCGACGGCATCGGCGCCGGCCGCCACGGCCACCTCGACGTCCTGCGCGGTCTTGAGCCCGCAGATCTTGATGAACACGTCAGTCATACCCGAAGTCAACCACCCACCGCGTCAACGGTGAGGGGCCCATCCATCCGATGGGATGCCGCCGACCGCCGCAACGTATTATGTCGTTTACGACATAATACGCTGCGGCACATGGACGATCTGCACGTGATCGAGCTGGAGCCTGAAGTGCGAGCCTGGCTGGAGCTGCTGCCGGGCAAGCAGCTCGTGTGCGAAAGGGAGCACGGCCCAGCCCACACGACGTACGGCCGCAGCGAGGAAGGGGACGCATCATGAACCACACCCGCTGGAAGCTGGCCCGGGAGAAGAAGGCCGCGGGAGAACAGGTCGAATCGGCCGAGGTCGCGGCCGAGCGGGCGGAGATCCGGCTGGCGATGGCGTTCGCCAAGGCCGTGTACGACCGGCGCAAGGACCTGGGGCTGTCTCAGGCCGAGCTGGCCGAGCGCGCCGGACTGACGCAGGCGAAGATCTCCCGGGTGGAGGGAGCCGATGCCGTACCCACTCTGCCCCTGCTGCGCCGCCTCGCGCATGCTCTGGACGCGTCCCTGAACATCGCCTTGGGCGAGGACCACGAAGAGGTCGGCTTCGTCGCGCGCTCCGCCGCCTGAAACGCCCGAGGGCGGCACCCCCCGCAGGATCGCGGGGGGTGCCGCCCTCGTTCGAGAACAGCCGATCAGCCAGGGGCCGATCAGAAGTCCATGTCACCGCCCGGCATGCCGCCCGGGGCGCCGGCGCCGGCCTTCTCGGGCTTGTCGGCGATGACGGCCTCGGTCGTCAGGAACAGCGCGGCGATCGACGCGGCGTTCTGCAGCGCGGAGCGCGTGACCTTCGCCGGGTCGATGATGCCCTCGGCGATCATGTCGACGTACTCGCCGGTCGCGGCGTTCAGGCCCCAACCGATCTGCAGGTTGCGCACCTTCTCGACGACGACGCCACCCTCGAGACCACCGTTGACGGCGATCTGCTTGAGCGGGGCCTCCAGGGCCAGACGCACGGCGTTGGCGCCGGTCGCCTCGTCACCCGTGAGCTCGAGCTTCTCGAAGACCGCGGAGGCCTGCAGCAGGGCCACGCCGCCACCGGCGACGATGCCCTCCTCGACGGCCGCCTTCGCGTTGCGAACGGCGTCCTCGATGCGGTGCTTGCGCTCCTTGAGCTCGACCTCGGTCGCGGCGCCGGCCTTGATGACGGCCACGCCGCCGGCCAGCTTCGCGAGGCGCTCCTGGAGCTTCTCGCGGTCGTAGTCCGAGTCGGAGTTCTCGATCTCGGCGCGGATCTGGTTCACGCGACCGGCGACCTGGTCGCTGTCACCGGCACCGTCGACGATGGTGGTCTCGTCCTTGGTGATGACGACCTTGCGGGCGCGGCCCAGCAGGTCGAGACCGGCGTTCTCCAGCTTGAGGCCGACCTCCTCGGAGATGACCGTGCCACCGGTGAGGATGGCGATGTCGCCGAGCATGGCCTTGCGGCGGTCGCCGAAGCCCGGGGCCTTGACGGCGACGGACTTGAAGGTGCCGCGGATCTTGTTGACGACCAGGGTCGACAGGGCCTCGCCCTCGACGTCCTCGGCGATGATCAGCAGCGGCTTGCCGGACTGCATGACCTTCTCCAGGAGCGGCAGCAGGTCCTTGACCGAGCCGATCTTGGAGTTGACGATCAGGATGTACGGGTCGTCGAGGGACGACTCCATGCGCTCCATGTCGGTGGCGAAGTACGCCGAGATGTAGCCCTTGTCGAAGCGCATGCCCTCGGTGAGCTCGAGCTCCAGACCGAAGGTCTGGGACTCCTCGACGGTGATGACGCCTTCCTTGCCGACCTTGTCCATGGCCTCGGCGATGAGCTCGCCGATCTGGGTGTCGGCGGCGGAGATGGAGGCCGTGGAAGCGATCTGCTCCTTGGTCTCGACATCCTTCGCCTGCTCCAGCAGGGCGCCGGAGACGGCCTCGACGGCCTTCTCGATGCCGCGCTTGAGGGCCATCGGGTTGGCGCCGGCGGCCACGTTGCGCAGGCCCTCGCGGACGAGCGCCTGGGCGAGCACGGTGGCGGTGGTCGTACCGTCGCCCGCGACGTCGTCCGTCTTCTTGGCGACTTCCTTGACCAGCTCGGCGCCGATCTTCTCGTACGGGTCCTCGAGCTCGATCTCCTTGGCGATGGAGACACCATCGTTGGTGATCGTGGGGGCGCCCCACTTCTTCTCAAGGACGACGTTGCGACCCTTGGGGCCAAGGGTGACCTTGACGGCGTCGGCGAGCTGGTTCATGCCTCGCTCGAGACCGCGACGGGCCTCCTCGTCGAACGCAATGATCTTGGCCATCTGAAGTGGTCCTCCCGGACAGCGGTGGATTGCTCCCAGGACCGCGCCCGCGCCCGCGACGGACGGCCTGCGTGCCCGGCGGTTCCTTCCCGCCGGACCCTGCGGGCCTCACCGACCCGGTCCTCGTTCAGTAGCACTCTCACCAGGAGAGTGCTAACGCCAATGATTAGCACTCGACCCCCGCGAGTGCAAGCGGCTTGGGTGAACACCCCCGTGAACACACCGGCGACGCGCGAGGGGCCCACATCCCGTGTCCAGGATGTGGGCCCCTCGTACGTACGCGTCGGCGGTCGATCGCGCCAGGACTAGCCGATGGCGAGCTTGACCATGTCCGCCTGCGGACCCTTCTGGCCCTGCGAGATCTCGAACTCGACCCGCTGACCCTCTTCAAGGGTGCGGTACCCGTCCATCTGGATGGCGCTGTAGTGGACGAACACATCCGCACCACCGTCGACCGCGATGAAGCCGTAGCCCTTCTCCGCGTTGAACCACTTGACGGTGCCCTGAGCCATGCCTAACTCCCCTATTACTGGCCCTTGCGCAGGAACGCACTTCGCGGTCCCGGGTCAGAACTTGCGTCGGAACGCGTCGACCGAGGCTGAATGTATCTGCGCCGATGCTGTCTGCAACAGGTCAATCCGACGAGAAATCTGGACACCTAGATACATTGAAATAGAGTGAAAATTTGGCATAGTCCAGGGCAACTCGGGCCCGGCATATCGCGCCAAAGCCTCATACCGCACTTGCACATTGACTCGATGTCGACCCTCACGCGGCCCGTTCATATGCGGCGGGCAAGAACAGCGGAGGGGACTTCCCCAACTCTACCGCGCCCAATCAAGCAGAATTGCCCCCTCCGCTTTTAGCGGAGGGGGCAATTACGGTTTTGTGCGCCGCACCCGGAAGGTGATCAGCAGCCGCCCGCGACGGCCGGGATGATCGAAACGCCGGCGCCGTCCGGCGTCGCCGCCTCGAGACCGCCTTCAAAGCGCACGTCGTCGTCGTTGACGTACACGTTGACGAAGCGGCGCAGCTTGCCCTGGTCGTCCAGGACGCGCGCGGCGATGCCGGGGTGGCTCTTCTCCAGCGACTCGATGACCTCGGCCAGGGTCGCGCCCTCGGCGGGAACCTCGGCCTGGCCGCCGGTGTAGGTGCGCAGGATGGTGGGGATGCGGACGTTGACGCTCATGGCGCTACTGCCTTTCCGGGTGTCAGGGGTTGGTCAGGCCAGGCCGGCGGCGCGGAACGCGTCCAGGCTCGGGCGGATCGTGGCGGTCTGGCCGCTGTCCGCGGCCACCGCCTCCAGGGTCTTCAGGCCGTCGCCGGTGTTCAGGACGACGGTGGTCAGCGTCGGGTCGAGCTGCCCGTTCTCGATGAGCTTCTTCGTGACGCCGACGGTCACGCCGCCCGCGGTCTCGGCGAAGATGCCCTCGGCCTGCGCGAGGATCTTGATGGCCTCGACGACCTGCTCGTCGGTGACGTCCTCGACGTAGCCGCCGGTGCGGCGCGCGATGTCCAGGACGTACGGGCCGTCCGCCGGGTTGCCGATGGCGAGGGACTTGGCGATGGTGTTCGGCTTCTGCGGGCGGACCACGTCGTGGCCGGCCTTGAAGGCGGTGGACACCGGGGAGCAGCCCTCGGCCTGGGCGCCGAAGATCTTGTAGGGCTTGTCCTCGACGAGGCCGAGCTTGATCAGCTCCTGCAGACCCTTGTCGATCTTCGTCAGCTGGGAGCCGGACGCGATCGGGATGACGATCTGGTCGGGCAGCTGCCAGCCGAGCTGCTCGCAGATCTCGTAGGCCAGGGTCTTGGAGCCCTCGCCGTAGTACGGGCGCAGGTTGACGTTGACGAAGCCCCAGCCCTCGCCCAGCGGGTCGCCGATGAGCTCCGAGCAGAAGCGGTTGACGTCGTCGTAGTTGCCTTCGATGCCGACGAGGTCGCCACCGTAGACACCGGCCATGACGACCTTGCCCTGCTCCAGGTCGTGCGGGATGAACACGCAGGAGCGGAAACCGGCGCGGGCGGCCGCGGCGCCGACGGCGCCGGCCAGGTTGCCGGTGGAGGAGCAGGACAGGGTGGTGAAGCCGAAGGCGCGGGCGGCCTCGACGGCGATGGCCACGACGCGGTCCTTGAAGGAGTGCGTCGGGTTGCCGGAGTCGTCCTTGACGTAGAGCTTGCCGGTGACCCCGAGCTCCTTGGCCAGGTTCTCCGCGTCCACGAGCTTGGTGAAGCCGGGGTTCAGGCTCGGCTTGGAGGCCACGTCCGCGGGGACGGGCAGCAGCGGCGCGTAGCGCCAGATGTTGTTGGGGCCGGCCTCGATCGCGGCGCGCAGCGCCTCGGGGTCTCCGAGGGGGAGGTCGTAGGCGACTTCCAGCGGTCCGAAACATTCGGCGCACGCGAAGATGGGGCCGAGCTCGAAGCGGGTACCGCACTCGCGACAGGAAAGGCCGGTGGCAGGTCCGAGATCAACAGAGGTGGCGACAGTCTGTGCAGCCATGATGGCGAGGCCCTTTCTCCTCATCTTCCCCATGGCGCACTTCGCCATGAGACGGAATTGGCACCTTCCCTAGCCGGGGACCTCGCTGACGTCGCTGACGTGCGATCGCGAGAACCGACTGGAGGGTTGCCGGGGCTTCAACGGGCCGTGTCCCTCTGCCCCTCTGGATGAGCGGTATGGCACCGGCACACGCGCTCTATGGCGCGCCGGTGCGTTTGTTCGCGAGGACCCCCGGCATGCGGTGGTCCTTCGCGTTGTTCAAGACTGTAACCGAAGGGCCGGGCGGTTGAGACAGCCGTCCGAACCGCGAGATGGATCACTTTTCGGTCAAACCGACCGCGCGGCAGGCCAACCAAGGTGCAAGGAGTCCGAGAGTGCTGGAAGAGGTGGAGCGCTGGCTGGCCGACCGCTCCTGGGCCGCCGCCGACCGACCGCTCGACCAGCTGCTGGACCGGAAACGGGCGGCTGGGACCACGGTCAGCGTGGTGCTGCCCGCGCTCGACGAGGAGGCGACCGTCGGCGGGATCGTCGAGGTCATCCGGCGCGAGCTGATGGAGGGACTGCCGGTCCCCCTGGTGGACGAGCTGATAGTCATCGACTCCGGTTCGGCCGACCGGACGGCGGAGGTGGCGGCGAAGGCCGGCGCCCGCGTGGTGCACCGCGACGAGATCCTGCCGCGCATCCCGGCGCTGCCCGGCAAGGGCGAGGTGCTGTGGCGCTCCCTGCTGGCGGCCACCGGGGAGATCGTCTGCTTCGTCGACGCCGACCTGCGGGACTTCTCGTCCTCCTTCGTCTCCGGGATCGTGGGGCCGCTGCTGACCGACCCGGAGGTGCAGTTCGTCAAGGCGATGTACGACCGCCCGCTGGGCGACGCCCCCGGCCAGGGCGGCCGGGTGACGGAGCTGGTGGCGCGCCCCCTCCTCAACCTCCATTGGCCGCAGCTCGCCGGTTTCGTCCAGCCGCTGGGCGGCGAGTACGCCGTACGCCGCTCCCTGCTGGAGCGGCTGCCGTTCCCCGTCGGGTACGGCGTGGAGCTGGGCCTGCTGGTCGACGCGCTGCACACGGTCGGGCTGGACGCGCTGGCCCAGGTGGACGTGGGCGTACGGGTCCACCGCCATCAGGACGGGCAGGCGCTGGGCCGGATGGCCGCGGCGATCTACCGGACCGCCCAGGTGCGGCTCTCGCGCGGGCACCTCGTACGGCCGGAGCTGACGCAGTTCGAACGGGGGCCCGAGGGGTTCGTGCCGCGGACGTACCCGGTGGACACCGAGGAGCGGCCGCCGATGCTGGGGATCAAGGAGTACGCGCTGCGTCGCGTGGCGTGAGCTTTCGCATGGTTTGAGCGGGAGCGGGCCGGGCTAGGTTGGCCGCATGGCTTCTCAGGTACTCGTTGCAGCGAACCGCGGCCCGCTCTCGTACGCCCTCGCCGCCGACGGCACGCTCAGTGCCCGTCGCGGCGGGGGCGGTCTCGTCTCCGGACTCTCCGCCGCCCTCGCGGAACAGCCGGAGGCGCTGTGGATCTGCGCGGCCCTCTCGGACGCGGACCGGGAGGCGGTCCACCGGGGCGTCGCCGAGCCCGGTGTCCGGATGCTGGACATCGATCCCACGGTGTACGACGACGCGTACAACGGCATCGCGAACTCGGTGCTCTGGTTCACCCACCACCACCTGTACGACATCCCGCGCGAGCCGGTCTTCGACGCGGAGTTCCGGCGCCGGTGGGCCTCGTACGTGGCGTACAACCGGGCTTTCGCGCAGGCGCTGGCCGAGGAGGCGGCGGAGGGTGCCTGCGTCCTGGTGCAGGACTACCACCTGGCGCTGGTCCCGGGGCAGCTGCGGGAGCTGCGGCCGGACCTGCGGATCGGGCACTTCACGCACACGCCGTGGGCGTCGTACGAGTTCCTGCGGATGCTGCCGGACGACATCCGGTCGGAGCTGATGTGGGGGATGCTCGGGGCGGACGTGGTGGGCTTCCACACCTGGGCGTGGGCGCAGACCTTCATGGGCGCGGCTCAGCTGGACGACGAGCGGGGCATCGCCGAGCCGGCGATGCCGGCGGGGTCGGGCGGGGAGCGGTACGTCCGCAAGACCCCGTGGGGCCCGGTGCGGCACAAGAGGACGGACGTGGCCGTGTACCCGCTGGGCGTGGACGCGGACGAGCTGCGGGCGCTGGCGCACCGGCCGGAGGTGGACGACAAGCTGGCGGGCCTGCGGGCGGAGGTCGGCGGCCTGAAGACGATCGTCCGCGTGGACCGCACGGAGCTGTCGAAGAACATCCTGCGGGGCCTGCTGGCGTACCGGGAGCTGCTGGGCACGCACCCCGAATGGCGCGGCCGGGTGGTGCACCTGGCGTCCGCGTACCCGTCGCGGCAGGACCTGGCGGTGTACCGGGCGTACACGGAGTCGGTGCGGGAGCTGGCGGCGGAGATCAACGCGGAGTTCGGCACGGCGGACTGGCAGCCGGTGCACGTGTCGGTGCAGGACGACTTCGCGCGCTCGCTGGCGGCGTACCGGATGGCGGACGTGGCGCTGGTGAACCCGGTGCGGGACGGGATGAACCTGGTGGCGAAGGAGATCCCGGTGGTGTCGGAGGCGGGGTGCGCGCTGGTGCTGTCGACGGGGGCGGGGGCGTACGGGGAGCTCCGCGAGGACGCGCTGACGGTGAACCCGTACGACGTGACGGCGACGGCGGAGGCGTTGCACGCGGCGCTGTCCATGCCGGCCGCCGAGCGGGCGGAACGCACGAAACGCCTGGCCGTGGCCGCCACCGCCCTTCCCCCGGCGGCCTGGTTCGCGGCCCAACTGGCCGACCTGCGCGCGTAGCCCGCGTGACGCGGGAGCGGGGCGGGGAGCCCGGCTCCGCCGGGACCTGGGGCTCCGCGCCCGGAAACGGCGGTCAGGCGCGGATGGCGGTGGCCAGGGCCGACAGGAAGGTCGCGATGGCGGCCGGGCCCGGGAGGACCAGGTCGGCGCGGGCGGCGAGTTCCGGGACTTCCGCCGAGCCGCTGCACAGCAAGAGGCCCGGGAGGCCGTCGGCCCGGCGTTTTTCGACCGCCGAGTACGCGGCGAGGTCGCCCAGGTCGTCACCCGCGTACAGGACCGCCTCCGCGTCCGTCTCCGCCAGGAATTCCGTCAGGGCGACGCCCTTGTCCATGCCCGGAGGGCGCAGTTCCAGGACCGCCCGGCCCGGTTCGACCATCAGGCCGTGCCGGGCGGCGAGCTCGGCCAGGGGTTCCCGCAGGGCGGCGAAGGCCGCCGCCGGGTCGGCCGCCCGGCGGGTGTGGACGGCCAGGGCCCGGCCCTTCTCCTCGATCCACGTGCCGCGCCAGGCCCCGATCGACTCCAGGAAGCCCGGGAGCTCGGCCCGTACCGCCGCGACTCCCGGATGCTCGGCCGGGGCGTGGACGATCCCGGTGACGGCGTCCCACCGCTCGGCGCCGTAGTGGCCGAGGACCACCAGGTGTTCCAGTCCGGGGACCCCGGCGAAGCCCCCGTAGCGGACGGCGACCCCCGCCGGCCGGCCGGTGATCACCGCCACCGACGCCACCTCGGGGGCGAGCGCGGAAAGGGCCGGGACGGCCCCGGGGTGGGCTCGGGCCTGGTCCGGGTCCGGGACGATCTCGGCGAGGGTGCCGTCGAAGTCCAGGGCGATCACGGATCGGCGGGGTGCGCGGAGCAGGGCTTCGAGTCCCTCGCGTCCGGCTGCGGTGACGGGCATCGGCAGGTCGCGGTCGTGCGGATGGCTCCCCATGTGAACGACCCTAACGGCCCCGTCCGAGGACGGCTACGGTGCCGGACGCGAGGGACTCGAAGCCGGTGGGCCCGCGGCTACCGCCTGGCGCGCTGGGCTTCGCGGATGCGCCGCAGCCGGTTCACCGTGCCCGGTGCGTGGGCGAGCGCGCGCGGGTCGTCCATCAGCACGTTGAGCAGCTGGTAGTAGCGGACCGGGGTCATCCCCAGCCCTTCCCGTATCGCCCGCTCCTTGGCCCCGGGCCCCGGCCAGGTGCGTGCCTCGTACGCGAGCACCGCGGCCTCCGTGGCCGTCAGCTGCCCCTCGTCCGTCATACCGCCAGATTAACGCCGCCCGCTGACAGCCCCCACGGGACCACCGCGGGACCACCGCAGGGCTACCGCGGCTCCGCCGCCCGCGCCGCCGTCGCGATGTCCTCCAGCACCTTCGCCGGCTGCCCGCCCGGCTGCACGCTCTTGCCGATGTTCTGCTTGACGTCCTCGCTGACGCCCGCCCAGGACTTCTTGCCCACCGGGTACAGCTTCGAGGTCGGCAGCGCGTCCAGGAAGGTCTTCAGCTGCGGCGCGGAGCCCGTCGTGCCGTTCGCCATCGCCCGGTAGCCGGACGTCGTCGCGGGCAGCAGGTCGTACGTGTTCGTGAAGGCGGTCACGTTCTTCGTCTCGTACAGGCGGTCCAGGAACTTCCCGGACTCCTTCCGGTGGCCGTTCTTGAAGGCCATCACCCAGTCCGCGACGCCCATCGCCGAGTGCTCGGTGCCGTCGGCGGTCGGCATGGTCACCATGCCGAACTTCACGCCCTTCCCGGCCGCCTGCTTGAGCAGCGTCGGGTGGCCGTTGAGCATGCCGACCTCGCCCCGGGTGAAGGCGTCGAAGGCGGCCTGCCGGTCGAGCTTCGCCGGCTCGACGGGCCCCGTCAGCCCCTGCCCGACCATCTTGTCGCGCAGGAACTCCAGCGTCTTGACGTTCTCGGCGGAGTCGATGGCGTACTCCTCCTCGTTGTCGGTGTAGCCGCCACCGCCCGAGAGCATCCACATCATCGTCTCGGCCTGCGCCTCCTCGCGGCCCAGCGGCAGCGCGAAGGGGGTCGGGACGCCGGCGCCCTTGAGCTTCTTGGCGGCCGCCTCCAGCTCCGCCCAGCTCTTGGGCTGCCAGCCGGTCTTGGAGTCCTTCGGGATGACCCCGGCGTCGGTCAGCAGCTTCTCGTTGTAGAAGAGCAGCCGGGTGCTGGCCACGAAGGGCAGCCCGTACTGGACGCGCTTGACCTTGCCCGCATCGGCGAGCGGCCCCAGGAAGTCGGCCTCGGTCTTGACGGAGAGCAGCTCGTCCGCCGTGTACAGCTTGCCCGCCTCCGCGTAGTCGGCGTAGGCGCCGATCTGCGCGATGTCGGGGGCCTTGCCGGCCTTGACCATCTGGGCGACCTTGGCGTCGACCTCCGACCAGGAGTAGACGCTGACCTCGACGTTCACGCCGGGGTTGTCCTTCTCGAAGCCGTCGGCGAGGGCCTTCCAGTACTTCTCCGAGGAGTTCTGCGGATTGTCCCCGTAGTCGGCCGCCACGACCCGCAGGGTCACCTCGTTGTCCCCGGTGAGTCCGCCGAGGGCTCCGCAGCCCGTCAGCGTCGCGGTCAGGCTCAGCGCGGCGCAGGACGCGGCCAGGCCCGGCAGGTAACGGCGCTCCACAGTTCTCGTTCCACCCCTTGTTGTACGTACGATCCACGTAAGGTCTACACCACTTTGGCGGCTGCTCCACATCCGGATCCCCAGCGGGGTCCCGGATTTGTATGGCCGCTCAACAATCCCTCTCAATGGACTAGACCTTTCCCCGCCGAGCACGCGAGACTGTCCCCTGTGAAACCCGTGAAACACGTCATCGCCCTCGATGTGGGCGGCACCGGGATGAAGGCCGCCCTGGTCGCCTCCGACGGCACCCTGCTCCACGAAGCGCGCCGCGCCACCGGCCGCGAGCGGGGCGCCGACGCCGTCGTCGAGACGATCCTGGACTTCGCCGCCGAGCTGCGCGACACCGGCCGTGAGCGCTTCGGGCGGGCCGCCTCGGCCGCCGGGGTCGCCGTGCCCGGCATCGTCGACGCCGAGAACGGGATCGCCGTCTACGCGGCGAACCTGGGCTGGCGCGACGTACCGATGCGCGAGCTGCTCAGCAAACGCCTCGGCGGGATCCCGGTGGCCCTCGGCCACGACGTGCGCACGGGCGGACTCGCCGAAGGCCGCATCGGCGCCGGCCGGGACGCCGACCGCTTCCTCTTCGTCCCGCTCGGCACCGGCATCGCCGGAGCCATCGGCATCGCCGGCCGGATCGAGGCCGGGGCCCACGGCTACGCGGGCGAGATCGGCCACATCGTGGTCCGCCCCGGCGGCCCCGCCTGCGGCTGCGGCCAGCGCGGCTGCCTGGAGACCCTCGCCTCCGCCTCCGCCGTCAGCCGGGCCTGGGCGGCCGCCTCCGGCGACCCCGACGCCGACGCCGCCGACTGCGCCAAGGCCGTAGCGTCCGGCGATCCCCGCGCCCGCGAGGTGTGGCTGGCCGCCGTCGGCGCGCTCGCCGACGGCCTCGTCACCGCGATCACCCTGCTGGACCCGCGCACGCTGATCATCGGTGGCGGCCTCGCCGAGGCGGGGGAAACCTTGTTCACACCACTACGGACGGCCGTGGAGGAGCGCGTGACGTTCCAGCGGCTCCCCCACATCGTTCCGGCGGCCCTCGGGGACACCGCCGGATGCCTGGGCGCAGGGCTGCTCGCCTGGGACCTACTCGCCACGGAGGTACCTGCCTGATGTCCGGAAGCGCGCACAGCACTGTTCTCTCCGGCGCCAGGGTGGTGCTGCCCACCGGAACCGTCGCGAACGGCCGGGTCATCGTCGACGGCGACCGGATCGCCGGCAGCGCCCGGGAGGGCGCGCAGGTCCTCGACCTGTCCGGGCACTGGGTCGTCCCCGGCTTCGTGGACATGCACAACCACGGCGGCGGCGGCGCCTCCTTCACCTCCGGCACCGCCGAGGAGGTCCTCAAGGGCGTACGGACCCACCGCGAGCACGGGACCACCACCCTCGTCGCCTCCACCGTCACCGGGGACCTGGACGAGCTGGCCCGGCGGGCCGCGCTGCTCGCCGAGCTGACGCAGCAGGGCGAGATCGCGGGCATCCACTTCGAGGGGCCGTTCATCAACGCCTGCCGCAAGGGCGCGCACAAGGAGGACCTGCTCCGCGACCCCGACCCGGCCGAGGTCCGCAAGCTCATCGACGCCGCCCACGGCGCCGCCCGCATGTTCACCCTCGCCACCGAGCTCCCGGGCGGCCTGGACTCCGTACGGCTGCTGGCCGAGCACGGGGTCATCGCCGCGATCGGCCACACGGACGCGACGTACGAGCAGACGCGCGCGGCCATCGACGCGGGCGCGACCGTGGCCACCCACCTCTTCAACGCGATGCCGGGCCTGGCCCACCGCGAGCCCGGCCCGATCGCGGCCCTGCTGGAGGACGAGCGGATCACCGTCGAGCTCATCAACGACGGGACCCACCTGCACCCGGCCGCCCTGGAGCTGGCCTTCCACCACGCGGGCGCGCACCGCGTGGCGCTGATCACCGACGCGATGGACGCGGCCGGCTTCGGCGACGGGACCTACCACCTCGGCCCGCTGGAGGTCGAGGTCAAGGAGGGCGTGGCCCGGCTCGTGGAGGGCGGCTCCATCGCCGGCTCGACGCTGACCCTGGACACCGCCTTCAAGCGGTCGGTGACGGTCGACAAGCTGCCGGTGGAGTCCGTGGTCCAGGCGATCTCCGCCAACCCGGCCAAGCTGATCGGCCTGTACGACGAGATCGGCTCCCTGGAGCCCGGCAAGTACGCGGACCTCGTCCTCCTGGACGCCGAGTTCGACCTCAAGGGCGTCATGCGGCGCGGCGAATGGATCGTCAGCCCCGGCGCGCGGTCCGGTTCCTGACGGCCAAGCGGCTGTACGGACGGGGGCGGTCGGCAGGGAGGACTGGGCCGACCGCCTTCTGTTTGGCATGATCCCGGCAGCAACAACCCCGGGGGTGCCCTTTCATGATCCTGACCGTGACGCTCAACACCGCGCTCGACGTCACCTACCGCGTACCGAGGCTGCTCCCGCACGCCTCGCACCGGGTCTCCGACGCCGCCGAGCGGCCCGGCGGCAAGGGGATCAACGTGGCCCGCGTGCTGGCCGCGCTCGGCCACGAGGTGACCGCGACCGGCTTCGCGGGCGGACCGGCCGGCGCCCTCGTACGGGAGCTGCTGGCGGAGCGGTCCCCGGGGGTCGTGGACGCCCTGGTGCCCTGCGCGGGCTCCACGCGGCGCACGCTGGCGGTGGTCGACGGGGCCTCCGGCGACACCACCCAGTTCAACGAGCCGGGCCCGCTGATCGCTCCCGCGGAGTGGTCGCGGTTCCTCACCCGGTACGAGGACCTGCTGGCCGGCGCGGCAGCGGTGGCCCTGTGCGGCAGCCTCCCGCCGGGCGTGCCGGTGGGCGCGTACGCGGTGCTCGTACGGGCCGCCCGCGCGGCCGGGGTGCCCGTCCTCCTGGACACCAGCGGCGAGGCCCTGCGCCGCGGGGTCGCCGCCCGCCCCGAGATGATCAAGCCGAACGCCGCCGAGCTGGCCGAGCTGACCGGATCCCGCGAGCCGCTCCCCGCCACCCGCGACGCCCGCCGCCGGGGCGCGCACGCGGTGGTCACCTCGCTCGGCCCGGACGGCCTGCTGGCCGCCACCCCCGAGGGCACCTGGCAGGCGGCCCCGCCCCGGGCGCTGTCCGGCAACCCCACCGGGGCCGGCGACTCCGCGGTGGCCGGGCTCCTGTCGGCGCTGGCGGAGGGCCTGGACTGGCCCGAGCGGCTGACCCGCGCGGTGGCCCTCTCGGCGGCCACGGTGCTCGCCCCGGCGGCGGGAGAGTTCGACCCCCGCACCTACGAGGAGCTGAGGCTCGCCGTCTCCGTCACCGACGGAAGCGGAAGCTGAACGTCCGTCACTGTCCGGCAAGGCCGCCACTGCTGACGAACCGTCGGGTATGCGAGCCCCGAATAAAGACGATCTAAGATCAACAAGTTCAATTGATCTTCGAACTTACGAGGCCGACCCCAGTGAACCGCTTCTTCCGCAACCTCCTTGCCACCACCACCACGGTGGTGGCCATCTCCGCGCTCGCCGCAGTCCCCGCGCAGGCCCAGACGATCTCGGGCGGCTCGTGCGGCGCGGGCTACTACCAGCAGGACGCCTACCCGCTCGGCACCGACTGGGGTGGTGCCACCGGCGCCGGCGTGCTGTTCCTGTACTACAACAAGTCCACGGGCACGAACTGCGCGATCCTGCGCCGCGACTCTCAGTTCTCCGTCACCGACGGCATGGCCGTCATCCTGGAGGGCGGCGGCAACAGCGACGTCGACGGCCAGCGCGCGTACACCCAGTACGCGGGCCCCGTCTACGTGAAGGCCCCCGGCAGCTGCGTCCGGGTGCGCGGCGACATCACGGGCTACTGGACGGGCACTCCCTACGACGAGGTGAAGCACACCGGCAACAGCGGCTGGGTCCACTGCGGCTAGACGCAGATGTGAAGCCGGGGTCCGGCTCCGCCGCGAATGCGGTGGGGCCGGACCCCGATTTCGTGGCGACGGGCGGATGCCCCACTCCGCCGTCGGCCGGTCAGCGCTTGGTGTGACCCGACGCCAGCTCCAGCTGATCGAAGATCACGTCGCACTGGTTGCCGGCCTCGCACGAGATCTTCAGCGCGTTCGAGCCCTTCTTGAGGGTGATCCACGCGTAGGTGCGCGTCCATCCCTTGTCCCAGGCCCCGTCCGCCGCCTTGGCGAAGTTGGCCAGGTTCAGCGACTGGTTCGGGCTCTGGCCGTTGACCGTGAGGGTCGCCTTGCCGTCCTTGCCGGGCACGCCGTAGTTGACGAACAGCGTGTAGTCGCCCGCCTCCGGCACCTCCACGGTCCAGGTGAGCGCCGCACCGGGCTGATTGAAGCCGCCGACGTACTGGCCGCCCGAGCTCTTCGAACCCGGCACCGTGCTCTGCAGCTGTGAGCCACCGCTCAGCACCATGCCCGCACCGGCCGCCTCGCCCTTGGGCAGCGGGGCCTGGGAGGGCTTGGGAGAGCCGCTCGGGGGCGGGGACGAGGGGTTCTGCGGGGCCGCCGACGGCTGGTTGCCGTTCGCGTCGTTCTTGCCCTTGTCGTCGTCCTTGTTGCCGAAGGCCACGGCGGCGCCGATGCCGATCACGACCGCGCCGACCACCGCGACGGCCGCGATGAGCAGACCCTTGCGGCTGGACCCGCCGCCGCTGCCGCCGCCGTGCGAGGCGATCTGCTGGGTGTGGGCCGAGGGGGACGGCTGCTGCGGCGGAACGCCGTAGCCGCCCGTCTGGAGCGCCTCGGGGGCCTGGTACTGGGCCTGGTAGGGCGGCTGCTGCGCGGGCACCTGACCGCGCTGGCCGCCGTACGTCCGCTCACCGACCGTGCGCACCTGGTGGTGGGAGGTGCGCGGAACACCGGGCTGCGTGCCGGGATGACCACCGGCCGCGGGGCCCGGGTAGCCGTATCCACCGCCCGATGCGGGCGGGGCGGCACCGGCCGCCTGGCCGTCCGCGTAGAGATAGCCGAACGGATCGTCGTCCTCGGGCTTGTTCGCCCCACCGTGCGGGCCGTTGTTCGCGGGCGTCGTCATCGCAGGTCACTCCTTTCGACCCCCGGGAGCCTACCCCGAACACGTGCGCCCACGAGCGGCCGATCGCCTCAGCCGGCCCGGCGGTGCGCCTTGGAACGGGATCTCTTCTCGATGTACATCCGCTGGTCGGCGGAGCGCAGGACCTCATCCGCCGACATGCCGCAGCTGGCCCAGCCGATGCCGAAACTGGCCCCGACACGGACCGCACGGCCGTCCACGCGGATCGGCGGGATGATCGCGTTGCGCAGCCGGACGGCGAGGTCGGCGGCGTCCGCGGCGCCCAGTCCGTCGGCAAGGACGACGAACTCGTCACCACCCAGCCGAGCGACGGTGTCACCGTCCCTGACGCCCGTCGTCAGCCGCCGGGCCACCTCGATCAGGACCGCGTCGCCCGTGTGGTGCCCGAACCGGTCGTTGATCGACTTGAAGCCGTCGAGGTCGCAGAAGAGGACCGCGAGCCCCTTCGTCCCGTCGTCGATGTCGGTCGCGGGCGCCACGGTGTGCACGTGGTGGTCGTACGGGCCGTCCGTGCGGGCCGTCTGCGCCCCGGGGAAGGTGAAGGGGTCGGACCCGGGCACGGCCCCGGCCCCCGGTACGGCCCCGGCCTGCCGGTCGGGGCCGTCGGGCTGAAAGCCGTGCTCGCCGGCACCACCCGCCCCGACCCGCACCTCGTACCCGTCGTAGACCACGTGGCCCTCACGCCCCTCGTAGGCCGCGTCCAGGGCCTCCACCGCGGTGGCCCGCACGGACTGCGGTCTGCGGCACAGCCGCGCCCCGAGCCGCGAGCGCAGCTCGGCGCTGTTGGGCAGGCCGGTCAGCGAGTCGTGGCTGGCGCGGTGGGCGAGCTGGAGCTCGTGCCGCTTGCGCTCCTCGATGTCCTCCACGTGCGTGAGGAGGAAGCGGGGGCCGTCGGCCGCGTCGGCGACCACGGAGTTGCGCAGCGAGACCCATACATACGTGCCGTCGCGGCGGCCGAGGCGCAGCTCGGCGCGGCCGCCCTCGGCGGAGGTGCGCAGCAGGGTGCCGATGTCCTCGGGGTGGACGAGGTCGGAGAAGGAGTAGCGGCGCAGTACGGAGGCCGGGCGGCCCAGCAGCCGGCACAGCGCGTCGTTGGTCCGCAGCAGCCGTCCGTGCTGGTCCCCGCCCATCTCGGCGATGGCCATGCCGCTGGGCGCGTACTCGAAGGCCTGCCGGAACGACTCTTCACTGGCACGCAGCGCCTGCTGCTCGCGCTCCAGCCGGACCAGGGCCCGCTGCATGTTCGCGCGCAGCCTGGCGTTGCTGATCGCAATCGCCGCCTGGAAGGCGTACATCTGGAGCGCCTCGCGTCCCCAGGCGCCGGGCCGGCGCCCGTTGCGGGGTCTGTCCACCGAAATGACACCCAGAAGTTCCCCGCCGGACGCGTACATGGGCGCGTAGAGCCGGTCCTCGGGATGCCACTCGTCCTCGAACCGCGGTTCGGGGCCCTCGGTGTGCCACTGGGGGACGTCGTCCTCCATGAGGACCCAGCCCTCGGTGTGCGGGATGAAGCGGAGCCCGTCCCAGTTCTCACCCATCGTCAGGCGGCGTTCCCAGGAGGTGCGGGAGCCGACCCGGCCGGTGATGAGGGCCTCGGCGGCGGGGTCGCCGGCGAAGGCGGCGACGACGAGATCACCGTCCGGGCGTACGAGGTTGACACAGGCGAGTTCGTAGCCGAGGCCCACGACGATGCCGTCCACGACGGTCTGCAGAGTGTCCGCCAGGCTCCTGGCCGTGTTGAGCTCGGCCACCACCCGGTGCAGCTGCCGCAGGGTCGCAAGACGGACGTACGGCTCCGACTCGGTCTCCATTGCTCGCTCTCCCCGAGACCTCGACAGCAACTCCAGGTTTGTCATCGGCGTTTCGTTGCGGTGTCCCGTCCACTGAATCACAGTGAGCTGTGCGGCAGGTACACAGGGTCAACAAATCTTGCTCTCTGTGACTCAAGTCACATGAGATGAATAACGGGGTCCAACGGGGCGGGTGACGACTGGGAGCGCTCCCCCTCATTCCCGACAGCAAACGATACGCCCGGGCCTAGGCCAAGGGGCGGGGACGCGACTCGGACCAGGGCCCGATGTGCCGCGCGGGAGGGCGAGATTAGCGTTTCGACGTGCTGAAGACGACCCCCGTACCCACCCCGCCCCACCCGAACCCCCATGCTGAGGGAGTGAGCAACGACGAGTTCAGGGCCGCCATGTCCCGGCTGGCGGCGGGCGTGTGCCTGATCACGGCACACGAGACCCCGCTGACGGCGGGCGGCCCGCGCGGCGAGGACGTCGGCATGACGGCGACCGCCTTCATGTCCGTCTCCCTGGACCCGCCCCTGGTCCTGGTGAGCCTGCGCGAGGGCTCCCGGATGGACGACCTGCTGGCCGAGCAGCCGCTGTGGGCGGTCTCGGTCCTCTCCGAACACCAGCTCCAGATCGCGGGCCGCTTCGCGATGAAGGGCCGGATCAGCGACCGGCTGCTCTTCGCGGACGTCGCGTACGAACGCGGCGAGGCCTCGGGAGCCCCCCTCCTGACCGGCGCCCTGGCCACCCTGGAGTGCCGTACGGAGAACCGCGTCGAGGCGGGCGACCACACCCTGGTCATCGGCCGCGTCCTGACCGCCGCCCAACCCCACCCGGACGCCCAACCCCTGACGTACTACCGCGGCCGCTACCGCCACTTGGGGGCGTAGCCCCCGGTGCCTACCAGTCCCGCGCGGAGCGCCCCCGCTTGGTCTCGGCCCGAGCCTTCTTCTCCCGCAGCCGCCGCTCATTGATCCCGCGCGGAATCTTCGTCGCCCGGCGCGGCTTCGGCGGCGGAGCCGTCGCCTCCGCCAGCAGCGAGGCCAGCCGGACCAGCGCCATCTCCCGATTGCGGAACTGCGACCGGTGCTCGGAGGCCCGTACCGTCACCACCCCGTCCACCAGGCGGGACGCCAACCGCTCCAGCGCCCGCTCCTTCCACACCTCGGGCAGCGCCTTGGTCGCCCCCAGGTCGAACAAAAGCTCCACGCGCGAATCCGAGGTGTTCACGTGCTGCCCGCCCGGCCCCGAGGACCGCGAAAAGCGCCAGGCGAGCTCGCCCTCGGGGAGCACGACAGAACCGCGGATGACATAGGGACCAGGCATGCCCCCTATGATCCGTCCCCGCACCCCGCCCCGTCACCCGCATTTCGCCCACGGGAACCCGACCGCCCCCTCGTCGCGTTATAGGGATCAGCGGTAGTTTGACCGCCTGTACGTGCATGTTGGATGAGGAAAGGGACATTCCCATGGCTGTCAGCCTGTCCAAGGGCGGCAACGTCTCGCTCACGAAGGAGGCCCCGGGCCTCGCTGCCGTCACGGTCGGCCTCGGCTGGGACGTCCGGACGACGACCGGCGTCGACTTCGACCTCGACGCCTCGGCCATCGCCGTGAACCCGACGGGCAAGGTCGTCTCCGACGGCCACTTCGTCTTCTTCAACAACAAGTCCACCCCGGACCAGACCATCGTCCACACCGGTGACAACCGCACCGGCGAGGGCGCCGGCGACGACGAGGCCATCAACGTCAACCTCGCCGGCCTGCCGGCCGACGTGGACAAGATCGTCTTCCCGGTCTCGATCTACGACGCCGAGTCCCGCAGCCAGAACTTCGGCCAGGTCCGCAACGCGTACATCCGCGTCGTGAACCAGGCCGGCGGCGCCGAGATCGCCCGCTACGACCTCTCCGAGGACGCGGCGACCGAGACCGCGATGGTCTTCGGCGAGCTCTACCGCAACGGCGCCGAGTGGAAGTTCCGCGCGGTCGGCCAGGGCTACGCCTCCGGCCTCACCGGCATCGCGCAGGACTTCGGCGTCAACGTCTGAGCCGTCCGAGACGTCCGCGGCTGAAAATTCCGCGGGTGAAGCCCCCTCTCACCGTCCTGAGAGGGGGCTTCGCTACCGTTCGGCAGGTGATTCTCCAACCGCTCGTCCCCGTGGACGGAGCCCTGCCCGGCCCGGTCCTGACCGAGATCGCCGCCCTGTACGCGACGAACCACGCGTTCTTCGAACTCAGCGGCGACTTCCCCGACCCGGGCCGCATCACGGTCGAACAGGTCGCGGCCTCCCTCGCCGACGAACTCGCCCACGACGGCGCCGAGGTCCTCCTCGCCCGCTCCGCAGGCCGCCTCGTCGGCATGGCCGCCACCCTCGCCCGTCATCCGGACCCGGCCACCGAGGACCCGGACCCGTGGATCGGCCTGCTGCTCATCGACGCCACCGCACACCGAGAGGGCTACGGCCGCGCCGTGGCCGCCCTGGTCGAGGACCGCTTCAGGGCCGCCGGACGCGCCGGGGTGCGGATCGCCGTACTCGACAACAATCCCAAGGCCCTGGCCTTCTGGCAGTCCCAGGGCTACGCCCCGCTGCGCCAGGCCAAGGACCGCGAACTGGGCCGCGACTGCACGGTGCTGCGCAAGCCGCTGGACTGAGGCCGAGGTACGACCGGGCCACGGGGTCGCGCTACGGCCGGGGCGGCCGGTCCTTGCCGTACAGCCAGACGTCCCAGACCTTCTTCAGGTCGTGCCCGGTCTTCTCCTGCGCGTAGGCGGTGAAGTCGGCCGTACTCGCGTTCCCGTGCCGGTGGTCGGCGACCCAGCCCCGCAGCAGGGCGAAGAACTTCTCGTCGCCGACCTCCTGGCGGATGCGGTGCAGCACCATCGCGCCGCGGTAGTACACCGGATTCCCGGAGATGTCCTCGGGGCCGGGCGGGTCGGCCGGCGGGAAGGCGTCCCAGTCGGAGTCGGCCGCGTCGTCCACCTCGGTGTCGCCGGCCAGGAAGGCGTCGAAGTGCTGCTGGGCGGTGGGGCCGCCGTGGTCCTCGGCCCACAGCCACTCGGCGTAGACGGCGAAGCCCTCGTTGAGCCACATGTCCTTCCAGGACTTCGGCGACACCGAGTCGCCGAACCACTGGTGGGCGAGCTCGTGCAGGACCAGCTCCTCCTCGCCCGGCGCCCCGGAGAAGACGGGTTTGGTCTGCGTCTCCAGCGCGTATTCGAGGGTCCCGGCGGGCAGCACGATCGCACCCGCCGTACCGAAGGGGTACGGGCCGAAGCGGCCGCTGCCCCAGTCCACCATCTCCGGCAGCCGCGCGAGCGGGGCCGCGCTCGCCGCCGCCTCCCCGGGCGACACCGCGGTGTACCAGGGCACCCCGGACGGGGTGCGCCCCGTCGTCACCTTGTACTTCCCGATGGCGGCCGTCGCCAGGTAGCTCGCCATCGGCTCCGGGCTGCGCCAGGCGAACTCCGTCCGCCCGCCCTCGACGTCGCTCCGCGCACGCAACTCGCCGTTGGACACGGCCTCGTACCCCTTGGGCACGGTGATCGTGATGTCGTACGAGGCCTTGTCGCTGGGGTGGTGGTTGCCGGGGAACCAGGTCATCGAACCCACCGGCTCGCCGACGCCGACCGCGCCGTCCCCGGTGGTGATCCAGCCCTCCTTGGAGCCGTCGGCGTCCGTGAGGGCCTTCGGCCGGCCGGAGTAGTCGATCTCCGCGGTGAAGACCTCGCCCTTCTCCAGGTCCTCGGGCGGACGCACCGTCAGCTCGTTGCCGGTCCGGTTGTACCGGGCCCCGGCGCCCTGCACGGTCACGCCCTCGACCTTCAGGCCGCTGAGGTCGAGGTTGAAGGAGCTGAGCTCCTGTTCGGCGCGGGCGGTGATGACGGCCGTGCCGTGCAGCTGCCCGTCGGCGGGGTCGTAGTCGAGGTCCAGCGCGTAATGGTCGACCTGGTAACCGCCGTTGCCGGCCTTGGGGAAGTACGGATCGCGCAGCCCCGACGCACCGGGCCGCCCCTGCACGGTGCCGCCCGTACACGCCGTGGTGAAGGCGAGCAGGGCGGCGGTGGCAGAGACGGCCAGGCGGGAGAACGCGCGTTGTTCCACGCGCCCGATCCTATGCGGACCGGGCTCGGGGACTACTTGGCGAGCGCGTCGGCGCCCGCCTTGGCGAACTTCTCGTCCAGGTCGCCGCTCGGGGCGCCGGCCACGCCGATGCCGGCGACCGGGGCGCCGTCGGCCTGCACCGGGACGGCACCGCCGAGGAAAAGGGTGCCGGGGATGTCCTTCAGGTTCGGGGCCTGGGCGAGGCGGCCCGCGAGCACCGAGGTCGGGGCGTTCCAGGACACGGCGGTGAAGGCCTTGCGCTGCGCCGACTCGTAGGACTGCGGGCCCGCGCCGTCGCCGCGCAGGGTGACGATGGTGTTGCCGTTGCGGTCCACGACCGCGACCGTCACCTTCTGGTTCTCCTTCTGCGCGGCCTCGAGCGCGGCCTGGGCGGCGCGGGAGGCGGCGTCGATGGTGAGGTGGGTCGTGGTGGTGAAGTTCTTGTCGTTCTTGTCGCCGTCCTTCTTGGCGGAGGCGGCGGCCGGCGCGGCGGCCGGGGCGGCGCTGGCGCTGGCGCTGACGGCGCCGAAGGTCCCGGCGCCGAGCGCGAGGGCGAGGGCGGTACCGGTGAGAACGCGGGTGCGGGTGTTCATCTCTGCTCCTGAGGACGACGCGGGACGGTGCGAGTACGGGGACGAGCGGTGGTGTCCGGTGCCGGTGCCGGCGGCGCTGACCGGCCCGGCTCCTTCACTGCTCCAAGCCTGTCCCGCATCCCCCCGCCACCCCGTCCCCGTACCGGCTCCACCCACCGACCACACCGGTTGACCCGGGGGTCATCCGATCGGCCGATGCGGGCCGCGCCTCCGGGCATATTTGCTGGTCACCCCCCCCTACCTCCCGCCCACATCCAGCCCGGCCACATCCAGCCAAGCCACATCCAGCCCCGCCGGCGTTTGAGGCGCGGGGTCCGGGGCGGAGCCCCGATCTCGTACCCGCACCCGCGCACTCGGCCGGGCCATATCCAGCCCAGCCGGCGTTTGAGGCGCGGGGTCCGGGGCGGAGCCCCAGGAAACGGCGCCGCACCCGAACCCACCGAGCGCCGCAGGCAAACCGGCAACCGGCAGTATGGACGTACGCCGCCCACCCCAGGAGCACCCCGTGAGCCCCGCCCCGCAGCCACCCCCGCCGCGGAACCCGAACACCCGCACCCTGGCCACCGTCATGCACACGGCGTTCTTCCTCCTCCTCGGCGCCTCGGTGGCCCGCTTCCTCCTGCGCCACCCCGGCGAACCCCGCACCCCCTGGGTCATCGCCCTCAGCATCGCCCTGGCCCTGCTCTACGTGCTCGGCCCCGCGGTCGGCGCCACCCAGCAACCCGGCACCACCCAGCACCCCGGCACAGGGACCGGCACGGGGACCGCCACGAGGACCGCCACCACCCCACCACCCCCCGGCCGCCTCGTCTGGCTCGGCCTGGTCGTCGCCACCTGGGTGGTCCTCGTCGTCCTGGCCCCCAGCTTCGCCTGGTGCGCCGTCCCGCTCTTCTTCACCGCCCTGCGCACGCTGCGCCCCCGCGCCGCGATCGTCCTCGTCGCCCTCCTCACCGTCTTCGTCGTCATCGCCCAGCTCCGGCTCGCCACCTCCTTCGACCCCAACCTCCTCCTGGCCCCGCCCGCCGTCGCCGCCCTCGCCACCGCCGTCTTCGTCCACATGGAGCGCCAGGCCCAGGCCCAGCGCGCGCTGATCGACGACCTGATCCGCACCCGCCGCGAGCTGGCCGCCACCGAACGCCGCGAAGGCACCCTCGCCGAGCGCCAGCGGCTGTCCATGGAGATCCACGACACCCTCGCGCAGAACCTGTCCAGCCAGCAGATGCTGCTCCAGGCGGCGGACCGCACCTGGGACACCGACCCGGCCACCGCCCGCGCGCACGTCCGTACCGCCACCGGCATCGCCGCCCGCGGCCTCGCCGAGGCCCGCCGGCTCGTCCACGACCTGGCCCCGGCCGAACTCGCCGACGGCGCCGGCCTCGCCGACGCCCTGCGCACCCTGGACGCCGGCCCGGACATCGAGGTCCGCTTCCACCTCGAAGGCAGCCCGGCCGCGCTCCCGGACCGCGTCCAGTCCGCCCTGCTGCGCATAGCCCAGGGCGCGCTGGCCAACATCCGCGAACACTCCGGCGCCCGTACGGCCGCACTCACCCTGAGCTTCCTGGGAGACCAGGTGGTCCTGGACATCGCCGACGACGGCCACGGCTTCACCGAGCCCCGCGCCGCCACCGCGGAACGCGGACACGGCCTGCCCGCGATGCGCGCCCGCATCCGCCAGCTGGGCGGCACCCTGACGATCGAATCCACGCCGGGCGAGGGCACGGTCCTCTCCGCGGCCATCCCCTTGGAGCCGGCCCCATGACGACGATCCTGCTCTGCGACGACCACGTGGTGGTCCGCGCCGGCCTCCTCGCGCTGCTGGGCAGCGAGCCGGACATCGAGGTGCTCGGCGAGGCGGGCAGCGGTGAGGAGGCGGTGGCCCTCGCCGCCAAACTCCACCCCGACGTGGTCCTGATGGACCTCCAGCTGGGCGAGGGCATCGACGGCGTCGAAGCCACCCGCCGCATCACGGCCCTCCCCCGGCCCCCGCACGTCCTGGTCCTCACCACGTACGACACGGACGCGGACATCACGCGGGCCATCGGCGCGGGCGCCACCGGCTACCTCCTGAAGGCGGAACGCCCCGAGGAGCTCTTCGCCGCGATCCACTCCGCCGCCCAGGGCCGCACGACCCTCTCCCCGCCGGTGGCCAGCCGCGTCATGGCCCACATGCGCGGCACCCGCCCCACCCTGACCGACCGCGAACTGGACATCCTCGGCCAGCTGGCCCGCGGCCTCGGCAACCGCGACATCGCCCGCGCGCTGTTCATCAGCGAGGCCACCGTCAAGACACACCTGGGCCGCATCTACGACAAACTCGGCGTCGACACCCGCGCGGGAGCGGTCTCGGTGGCCAAGGAACAGCGGCTGCTGCCCTCATAACGCGGGCCTCACCGGCTTCGCGCCGCCGCACCGACGCTCATGGCCCGGCGGATGAGCGGTCCGGGGCGGAAGCCCAGCAGCCCGAGCACAGCCGGCTCCCACCGGGGTCGGCGCCGGCCCGCACCCGTGACACCATCGGGTACGTGCTCGACATCGGCTACTCCCTCTCCCGGCGCTTCCCCGACCCCCCGCAGACCGACTACCGCTCGGCGGACGTCCACACCCTGCGCCACGACCTCTTCTGCGGGGACGTCTACCTCGCCGACACCAACGCCGACCGCGAGGTGTCCACAGCCTGGGGATGGGTGCCCGTACTGGACTTCGCCTGGGCCCTGTGCGACATCGTCGAGCAGCTCGACAAGGACCCGCGCGGCAGCCGCTCCGCCAACCGGCAGTACGCGGAGCTCGACTTCACCGAGTCCACGGACCGGATGCTCTTCGAGCGCCGCTTCGGCTGGGTCGACGTCGAGGCCGACTGGATGCCGGCCGAGGAGGCCCCGCTGACCTTCAGCCACCGCCTCCTGCGCCGCGAGGCCCGCGACTTCCTGCACGACCTCATCGCGGACCTCGTCGACATGCACGACGGCCTCGCCGACAACCCGGCCATCTGGATGCTCCAGTCCCGCTTCCCCCGCGTCCCGGCGTAGCCGCCGCGTCCGGGTCGGCACCGCGGAAATCCAGCCCCTCCGGCGTTTGAGGAGCGGGGTACGGGGCGGAGCCCCGATCTTGAACCGGCACCTGCGCACTCGGCCGGGGCCATCTCCAGCCCCGCCGGCGATTGAGGCGCGGGGCGCGGGGCGGAGCCCCGGAAGGCGGCCCGCAGAAGGGGGACCGGCCCGCTACGGAATCACCCTCAGCCCCAGCTGCCCGGCAAGGGCCGGCGCCAGATCGAACAGCTGCGCCGGACTGATCACCGCCCCGGCCAACGCATCCACCCCCCGCGCGATCTCCAGCACATCCGCCGCCCGTAGATCCACATCCGTCATCCGCGCCCCGCTGAAGTCCACCCCCCGCACCGCGCAGTCCCGGAACTCCACCCGCTCCAGCACCGCACCCCCGAAGTCCGGCTCCACCAGCACGCACCCCTCGAAGACCACGTCCTTGAGCCGCGCCTGCCGCAGGTTCAGGTAGTCGATCTTGCCGCCCCGCACCACCACCCGCTCCAGCACGGCCCCGTGCAACTGGACCCCGCCCAGCCGCGCGTCCACCACCTCCACGTCCCGGAACAGGGTCCCCGACAGGTTCGTCCCGACCCCCCGGACCCCGTCCAGGACCGAGTCCACGAACCGCGCCTTCGCCAGCGCCGTCTCGTCCAGCACGCACCGCCGCACCGCGCAGTCCATGAACCGGGCCCCGACCCCCTCCTGCCCCGCCCAGTCCAGGTCCGCGAACTCCAGCCCGTCGTAGTCCCCGTCCGGCTCCAGCTCGCCCCCCGGCCACACCACCAGCTCCGGCAGCCGCACCTCCGGCCGCCGCGCCGCCTTCACCTTCCGCTGCTGCTCCTGCTGCTCCTGCTGCCCTTTGCGCGCCATGCACCCATCGTGACCGACCCCACTGACAGCGCCGCTTCCCACCACACCCGCCCCGCACCCTTGACCTCAACCCCGCTTGAGGTCACACGCTGGCCCCATGCCCACCACCATGCCCACCACCATGCGCGCCATCCGCCTCCACGCCTTCGGCCCCGCCGAGAACCTCTCGTACGAGAGCGCCCCCATCCCCGTACCGGCCCCCGGCCAGGTCCGCATCGCCGTCGCCGCCGCCGGCGTCCACCTCCTCGACACCGCCCTACGCGAGGGCATCCAGGGCCCCGCCCCCGCCCTCCCCGAGCTCCCGACCGTCCCGGGCCGCGAGGTCGCCGGCACCGTCGACGCCCTCGGCACGGGCACCGACCCCGCCTGGCTCGGCCGCCGCGTCACCGTCCACCTCGGCTTCGCCCCCGGCGGCTACGCCGAGTACGCCGTCGCCGACGCCGACCGCCTGCACCCGGTCCCCGACGGCCTCGATCCCGCCGAGGCCGTCGCCATGATCGGCACCGGCCGCACCACCCTCGGGATCCTCCAGTTCGCCGACCTCGGCCCGGATTCCGTCGCCCTGGTCCCCGCCGCCGCCGGCGGCATCGGCACGCTGCTCGTCCAGTACGCCCGCAACGCCGGCGCCACCGTCATCGCGCTCGCCGGCGGCCCCGCCAAAACCGCCCGGGCCGCCGCCAACGGGGCCCACCTGGCCCTCGACTACACCGCCCCCGACTGGGCCGACGCCGTACGCGCCCGCTACCCCGACGGCGCCACCGTCCTCTTCGACTCCGTCGGCGGCGACACCGCCCGCACCGCCCTCGGCCTGCTCGCCCCCGGCGCTCGCCACCTCGTCTTCGGCTGGTCCGGCGGCCCCCTCACGCTCACCGACACCGAACGCGCCGAGCTCACCGCCCGCGGCATCACCACCGAGGGCGTCCTCGGCCCCGCCATGTTCCGGCGCGTCGGCGCCCCCGACCCCCTCCGCGTCCTGGAGACCCGCGCCCTGGCCGAAGCCGCCGCCGGCCGCCTCCGCCCAGCCGTCCAGCGCTACCCCCTGTCCGAAGCGGCCGCGGCCCACCACGCCCTGGAATCCCGCGCCACCACGGGCAAGGTCGTCCTCGAACCCTAAGAAGCCCCCAGCCGCGCCAGCGCCCCGTCCGTCAGCCGGTACACCGACCACTCGTCCTGCGGCCGCGCGCCCAAGGCCTCGTAGAACGCGATAGTCGGCGCGTTCCACTTCAGCACCGCCCACTCCAGCCGCTCGTAGCCCCGCTCCACGCACGTCCGCGCCAGCTCCGCCAGCAGCGCCTTCCCGTAGCCGCCCCCGCGCACGCCGGGCCGTACGTACAGGTCCTCCAGGTAGATCCCGTGCACCCCGCGCCACGTCGAGAAGGAGAGGAACCACACCGAGAAGCCGACCACCTCGCCGTCCGCCGTCTCCGCGATGTGCGCGAACACCGCCGGCCGCTCCCCGAACAGCGCTTCCCTCAGCTGCTGTTCGGTCGCGCGCGCCTCGTGCGGCACCTTCTCGTACTCCGCGAGCTCGCGGATCATCGCGTGGATGACGGGGACATCGGCAATTTCAGCACTACGGATCATCCCGGCACCCTAAACGCCCCCGGCGACACCACCGTCAGCGCCCTAGCAGCAGCTCCGCGACCGCCACCTGCTCCTCGTCCAGCCGCTCCTCCCCGTCCGCCACGTCCCACAGGCAGTTCTGCAGCACCCGCCCCAACGACCAGGCCCGCGCCCGCTCCCGGTCCAGCCCCATCACCTCCGTCATCAGGTCGAAGCGCCACCGCACGTCCTGCGCCCGGAAGTTGTTCACGATCGCCGGCAGCAGATCGAATCCCGGATCACCGGCCAGCGGCTTCGGGTCGATCGCCAGCCACGGCTCCCGGCCGCCCGCCAGCACGTTGTCGTAGTGCAGGTCCCAGTGCAGCAGCCGGTCCCCCGGCTCCCCCGCGACCTCCGCCACCGCCCCCGCGCAGTCCCGCAGCAGCCGCCGCTCCCCCGCGTCGGCGAGCCGCCCCGCCGCCCCCGGTACGTCCTCCAGCATCCCCGCGGCTATCTCCCCGAGCCCGCGCAGCCCGGCCGGCGCGGCCACCGCCGTCAGCCGCGCCAGCAGCCGCGCGACCACCCCGACCGCCCGCCGCGCGTCCCGCTCCGCGAGCGCCGACAGGGGCCGCCCCTCGTCCAGCCGTTCCAGCAGCAGCGAGCCGGTGTCCGCGTCGTGCTCCAACAGCCGTACGCTGCCCACCCCGTCCCAGGCGCGCAGCGCGAGCGGCTCCCCCGCGCTCTCCTCGTCCGGCAGCGCCAGTTTCAGTACGGCCGCGGTCCCGTCGGCCCGCTCCACCGGCAGCACCAGCGCCGTCACCCCGTGCATCCCGGGCCCCGTGCGCCGCAGTTCCCACTCCGCCAGGAACCGCCCGGCCAGCGCGGGCAGCCCCGCGATGAACTCCCGCCCCGCGTCGCCGTTCCACCTGAGCTGCGCCCGCACCAGCCCGTCCGGGATCTCCGAGATGTCGACCATGGCCCGACCCTAGGGCCTGCGCCTTCCGGTCACGGCACTACGCCGTACCGATCCCCAGCCCCGCCAGGGCCGCCGTGAAGGCCTTCGCGTCGAACAGCGACCCGTCCTCGGCCCCCACCGGCCGCCCGTCCACCAGCACCGCGGGCGTCCCCTGCTGCCCCGTCGCCTCGAAGGCCTTCTCCGCGTCGCCGACCCACCCCTTGTACGCCGTCTCCGCGACCGCCCCGTCGAAGGCCGGCCCCCGCAGCCCCGGCACCTTGTCCGCGATCCCGAGCAGCAGCTCGTCCGTGAACTTCCCCTTCGGCTGACTGGCGAAGACCGCCGCCTGGTACTCGGCGAACCTCCCCGCGTCCACCGAGGCCCGCAGCGCGTTCACCGCCTTCACCGAACCGCTGGCCCCGCCCTGGTCCAGGAAGGAGGCCAGCAGGTACTCGACCTTCACCTTCCCGTCCGCCGCCAGCTTCAGCAGCGCCTCGCCGCCCGTCTCCTCGAACCGCGCGCAGTAGCCGCACCGCGGATCCACCAGCACCTGCGCGGTGCGCGGCGCGTCCGGACTGCCGACGACGACCTTCGCGCCCTCCACCTTCGCGGGCAGCTTCGCCGGCACGTCCGCGATCGGGCTCGTCCGCACCGCGCCGGAGGCGGCCGCGCTCCCCTGGTCGCCGCCGCCGCAGCCGGCCACCGCCCCGCCCAGCAGCGCGGCCGCCGCAACCGCCGCCACCACACGCCCTGCCCTGCGCCCACGCACCACGAATCCGCACCTCTCACCTGAAACCAGAACAAAATTCCCCGCCCCACCCTAGGAACCGCCCACCCCCGCCGCATCAGCCAAAAGGCCTTGATTCGCACCCCGAAACCCGGCATCCCGCACCTGGACACCCCTCCGGAAGCGGGTGTACCAACTCCCCCATGACGATCAACGGCGGCATTTCCTTCTGGTACGCGACCGACCGCTCCGCCCCGGCCACGCCACCGCGCGCACCCCTCACCGCCCACGCCACGGCCGATGTCGTCATCGTGGGCGGCGGCTACACCGGCCTGTGGACCGCCTACTACCTCAAGCGGGCGGCCCCCGACCTCCGCGTCACCGTCCTGGAGCAGAAGTTCTGCGGCTACGGGGCCTCCGGCCGCAACGGCGGCTGGCTCTACAACGGCATCGCCGGCCGCGACCGCTACGCCCGCCTCCACGGCCCCGAGGCCGCCCGCCGCCTCCAGCGGGCCATGAACGACACCGTCACCGAGGTCATCGACACGGCCGCCAAGGAGGGCATCGACGCCGACATCCACCGCGGCGGCGTCCTCGAAGTGGCCAGGACCCCCGCCCAACTCACCCGTCTCAAGGCCTTCCACGCCGCCGAACTCGCCTTCGGCGAGAGCGACCGCGAGCTCCACGACGCCGCCGCCACCCGCGCCCGTATCGACATCGCCGACGCCGTCGGCTCCAGCTGGAGCCCCCACGGCGCCCGCATCCACCCCCTGAAGCTGGTCAAGGGCCTGGCCGCGGCCTGCGAACGCCTCGGCGTCGTCATCCACGAGTCCACCCCGGCCACGGAGATCGCCGCCGGGAAGGCCGTCACCCCCTACGGCACGGTCCGCGCCCCCCACGTCCTGCGCTGCACCGAGGGGTTCACCGCCGCCCTCAAGGGCCAGAAGCGCGCGTGGCTCCCCATGAACTCCTCGATGATCGTCACGGCCCCGCTCCCCGCCTCGGCCTGGGACCGACTGGGCTGGTCCGACTCGGCGGTCCTCGGCGACATGGCCCACGCCTACATGTACGCCCAGCGCACCGCCGACGACCGCATCGCGATCGGCGGCCGCGGGGTGCCGTACCGCTTCGGCTCGCGCACGGACAACGACGGCCGCACCCAGCCCGCCACCATCGACTCGCTGCGGGAGCTGCTGTTCTCCTTCTTCCCCGCCCTCACCGGTACGGAGATCACCCACGCCTGGTCCGGCGTCCTCGGCGTCCCGCGCGACTGGTGCGCCACCGTCACCCTGGACCGCGCCACGGGCCTCGGCTGGGCGGGCGGCTACGTCGGCTCGGGCGTCGCCACCGCCAACCTCGCCGCCCGCACCCTGCGCGACCTGGTCCTCGGCGACTCCACCGAGCTGACCGACCTCCCCTGGGTGGGCCACCGGGTGCGCCGCTGGGAGCCGGAGCCCTTCCGCTGGCTGGGCGTCCAGGCGCTCTACGCCGCCTACCGCGAGGCGGACCGCCGCGAAGCCGCCGGCCACCGCCCGACGACCGCGCCCCTGGCCCGCCTCGCCGACCGCATCTCGGGCCGCCACTGACCTAGCAGGAGCAGGAAAAGGCCATGCGGAAGGCCCCGGACCTGAGCGGTCCGGGGCCTTCGCCAGCAGAGCCCCCTGTCGGGTTCGAACCGACGACCCCCGCTTTACAAGAGCGGTGCTCTGGCCAGCTGAGCTAAGGAGGCAGGGCCGCCATCACTCTACACAGGCCCCTCTTCCCCAAGCCATCACATTGGCCGCGGGCACCGCCGCGGACCTGTCAGGCGCAGCCGGGCACCGTACCGGCGCAGTTCGTCGGCAGGTTCTTGACGATCTTGCTGTTGGTGAGGGTCACGACGGCGCCCTCCCCGTTGTTGATGCCGCCGCCCACGCCCGCGGCGCGGTTCTCCGCGACCGTCGAGCGGTCCAGCGTCAGCTCCGTGACACCACCCGCCGTCTCCGCCACGTTGTTGATGCCGCCGCCGTCGTGGCCGGCCTGGTTCGACTCGACCTTGGTCTTCTTCAGCGTCGCGGTGCCCGCGTTGTTGAGGCCGCCGCCGTCGTTGCCCGTCCGGTTGTCGGCGATGGCCGACTCGTGGACATCCAGCGTCGCCTCCTCGCCGTTGTGGACGCCGCCGCCGTCCACACCGGCCCAGTTCTCGACGACCTTGGTGTACTTGAGCTTCGCGGTGCCGAGGTTGTAGATGCCCCCGCCGCTGCCGTCGCGGGCCTCGTTGTTGACGACGAGGCCGTGCTCGACGTTCAGCGTGCCCGCGTTCGCGATGCCGCCGCCGTCCCCGTCGGCCGCGTTGCCGGCGACGGTGCTCTTCTTGAGCGTGAGGGTGCCCTCCGCGTCGTTGCTGATGCCGCCTCCGTCCCCGTCGGTGTCGTTCGCGTTGGTGACCACATTGGTCAGGACGTCGCTGTCGACGAGCGTCACGGTGCCGCCCGTGTTGTGGATGCCCCCGCCCTGTCCGGTCGCCAGGTTGCCGGCGACCTTGCTGTCCTCCAGGCGCAGGGTGCCCGCGTTGCCGATGCCGCCGCCGTACCCGTCGGTGCGGCCGCCGGTCACGGTGGTCCCCTTCAGGAGGAGTTCACCGCCCTCGTTCACCGAAATGATCCGGAAGTACGACACGCCCTCGGTGACGGATCGGATCAGCGTCGAGTTGTGCCCGATGATCTTGACCTTCCCGGTGATGGCCGGCAGGGCCGTGCCCGAGTCGTCGAAGTCGTCCGCGAAGCGGTAGGCGCAGTCCTTGGCCAGCGTGATCGTGCCGCCTTCGGCGTTGCCATTCGCGTCGCCGACCGCGGTGAGGAGCGCCGCGACGTCACCGCAGGCCACTGTCACCTTCAGCGGCTGAGCCATGGCGGCCGGTGCGACCGCCATGCACAGGCCGACGCTGGCCGCAACAGCAGATCCGATGACTACGAGACGATTCTTCATTCGCTTCTCCCTCTCGGTGCCAAGCCGGGCCGGCGCCACCGCACGGGAGGCGCCCCCAGGACGCACCAGAGGTATCGCCTCAGCACGACGCGGTCTCGCACCCGGGTTCGGACCCTCCGGAAGTCCATGCGAACGGCCGTCACCCGTACGGTGTTGACGGCCCGAGGCCCCCGGGGTGCTGACAGGAGCCGTCCGGGCAGGTAGCGTCGAGCGAAGTCCGGTCAACTGGACTAGACCTTCCACTCGGATCGTCCGGCACGTTCCTGCCGGTAGAAGGGATTCACCATCATGGCTTCTGTCACTTTCGACAAGGCGACGCGGCTCTACCCGGGCGGCGACAAGCCCGCCGTCGACCAGCTGGAGCTGGAGATCGAGGACGGCGAGTTCCTCGTCCTCGTCGGCCCCTCCGGCTGCGGCAAGTCCACCTCGCTGCGCATGCTCGCCGGCCTGGAGGACGTCAACGGCGGCGCCATCCGCATCGGCGACCGCGACGTCACGCACCTGCCGCCCAAGGACCGGGACATCGCGATGGTGTTCCAGAACTACGCGCTCTACCCGCACATGTCCGTCGCCGACAACATGGGCTTCGCGCTCAAGATCGCCGGCGAGGACAAGGCCACCATCCGCAAGAAGGTGGAGGACGCGGCCAAGATGCTGGACCTGACCCAGTACCTGGACCGCAAGCCGAAGGCCCTCTCCGGCGGCCAGCGCCAGCGCGTCGCCATGGGCCGCGCCATCGTGCGCAAGCCGCAGGTGTTCCTCATGGACGAGCCGCTGTCGAACCTCGACGCCAAGCTCCGCGTCTCCACCCGTACGCAGATCGCGGCGCTCCAGCGCGACCTGGGCATCACGACCGTCTACGTCACCCACGACCAGGTCGAGGCCATGACCATGGGCGACCGCGTGGCCGTCCTCAAGGACGGTCTGCTCCAGCAGGTCGACACCCCGCGCAACATGTACGACCGCCCGGCGAACCTCTTCGTCGCCGGCTTCATCGGCTCCCCCGCCATGAACCTCGTCGAGGTCCCGATCACCGACGGCGGTGTGAAGTTCGGCGACAGCGTCGTCCCGGTCTCGCGCGAGGCGCTGTCCGCGGCGGCCGACGCGGGCGACCGCACCGTCACGGTCGGCGTGCGCCCCGAGCACTTCGACATCGCGGAGAGCGGCGGCCTGACCATCGTCGTGAACGTCGTCGAGGAACTCGGCGCCGACGGCTACGTCTACGGCTCCACCGACAAGGCCGACGGCGCGCAGGACCTCGTCGTCCGCGTGGGCGGCCGCCAGGTGCCCGAGAAGGGTTCGAGCCTGCACGTGGTGCCGCGGGCCGGCGAGATCCACGTGTTCTCGACCTCCTCCGGCGCGCGGCTGTCCGCGTAGTCGCACCGCACGCACGAGAAGGGGCGCCTCCGCCGGAGGCGCCCCTTCGCCGTCTCCGCGAACCCCGGCAGACCGGTCGATTCAGACCCAACCCGTCAACCCATAATTCGAAAAGCCACGTCGAACCATCCCCCGACAGGGTGACTAAATGTCGCCAAATCTTCACCGAGCGCTACTCTCGCCCTCGTGACCCACACTGCCCGCCGTATCGGCCGTTCCCTCGCCCTGGTCCTGCCCGTCGTCCTCGTCCTGTCCGGGACCCTCGCGGTCACCATGGTTCCCTGGGCGGACACTTCCTCCTCCCAGATCCTGACCGCCTCCGCCGAGGACGTCTCCCTCCCCGCGAAGCCGCGCGCCGCGCACGACGTGCTGCGCGACAAGCTGCTGAGCGAGATCCAGCAGGGCGAGGAGCCGGGTGACGTCCTCACCCACCTCCAGCAGGAGGTGGACAAGCGGCCGTCGCTCGCCGAGCACTGCGTGGGCATCGCCCGGGCGCTGGGGCGTGCCGCCGTGACCGCGTACGGCCCCACGAAGGCCCAGTCCTTCGCCCGCCCCGTGTGCGACACCTCGTACGCGACCGGCGTCGCCTCCATGGGCTGACCCGCGCCGCGTCCCTACGCTGCCTCCATGAAGGACACCCCCCGATCCGCCCCTCCCGCAGCCGCGTTCCCCACCACGCCCACCCAGGCGGTCGTCCTGGCGGGCGGCCAGGGTTCGCGGCTGCGGCCGTACACGG
Organism: Streptomyces sp. NPDC059989; assembly: GCF_042736975.1. Taxonomy (NCBI): domain Bacteria; kingdom Bacillati; phylum Actinomycetota; class Actinomycetes; order Kitasatosporales; family Streptomycetaceae; genus Streptomyces; species Streptomyces sp. NPDC059989. The sequence continues at coordinate 16,216 of NZ_JBHWUO010000032.1, read as the reverse complement.
ACGACCGTCCGAAGCCGATGGTCGAGATCCCGGGGACGGGGATGCCGATCATCGGGCACCAGCTGGCCTGGCTGGCCTCCGAGGGGGTCACCGACGCGGTGGTCTCCTGCGGCCACCTCGCGGACGTGCTCCAGGAATGGCTGGCCGGGGCCCGGCTGCCGCTCCGCGTGACCACCGTGGTCGAGGAGGAGCCCCTGGGGCGCGGCGGCGGCCTCAAGTACGCCGCGCGGCACCTCCCGCACCCCGACCGCGCCTGGTACGCGACGAACGGCGACATCTGGACCCGCTTCTCGCTGCGCGAGATGGCCGCCTTCCACACCGAGCGCGGTGCGGTCGCCACGCTCGCCCTGGCGCGCCCGCGGATCCCGTGGGGGGTCGTGGAGACCAACGAGTTCGGGCAGGTGCTGGACTTCATCGAGGCCCCGCCGTCGCCGTATCCGGTCAATGCCGGCGTGTACGTCTTCGGGCCCGAATTCGCCGCGCTGCTCCCGGACTTGGGGGACCACGAGCGCACCACCTTCCCCCGGCTGGCGCGCGAGCGGCGGCTGGCGGGCTTCCCGCTGCCCCAGGGGGCCTACTGGCGGGCCATCGACACGGCGAAGGATCTGACCGAGGCCGCAAGGGAGTTGGCGGCCCAGACGGCCCCCTGAGCCCTGCAAACCCTGCGAGTCCTCAGCGCCCTCCCCCCTCCGCTCCTTCTCGTACGGTGCTTCGCGCGCCCGGCACGCGAGGAGGGGCCCGGCACGCCGTGCGCGCCGGGCCCCTCGGTTCCCTCGATGCCGTTCGGCCGGCTCAGCCGAGGAGCCCCCCGACCAGGCCGGGCTGCTTGCTCGGGGTGGTGCCGCCACCGCTGCCGGCTCCGGAGGAGGAGGTCGGCGGCTTCTGCGGGGTGGACTGCCGCGGCGTACTGCGCGGGGTCTGCTGGCTGCCGGTGGTGCCCTTGGTCGCGGTGGGCGACTCCGAGCCGGTGCCGGCGGTACCGCGGGTCGGGCCGCCGCTCGCGCCCTTGCCGGACTTGGCGGCCGGTTCGGTGGCGGTGGCGGAGGGCTGCGGCGCCTTGGACGGCTGCTGGCGCTGCTGCGAGGGCTGCTGCCCGGCGGGGGTCTGCGGGAGCGGCCGGCCCGGCAGGTAGTTGCTGGGGGCCTGTCCCGGTCCGGGGACGGTGACGACGGTGGAGGAGCGGACGGCCCCGCCGAGGAGGGAGCCGATGAGCAGGGTGAGCCCGCACACGACGGTCGCCATGACGGCCCCGCGGCGCAGGACGCGCCGCCGCAGCCGCCACAGCTCGGCGCGCGGCCCGAGGGTCCGCCAGGCCTCGCCGGCGAGGCGTCCGTCCAGCGAGTACACCGGGGCGCCCGCGATGATCAGCGGGCTCCAGGCGGCGAGGTAGATGATGTCGGGCGCGTCGTAGGCCGGGACGGTCCGCCAGCTCACCGTCATCAGCAGCGCGGCGGACAGCAGGGCCCCAAAGCAGGCGGCGAACCGCTGCCACAGCCCGAACACCGTCAGCACGCCCACGATGACCTGGAGGAAGGCCACGCTGAGGCCGGCCCCGACCGGGTGGGCGAGCGCGAAGTCGCGCAGCGGCTCGGCCAGCGCCCAGGGGTTGAGGGTGTGCAGCCAGGTGACCATGGAGCCGCGCTCGCCGCCGTCGAAGTAGACGGGGTCGCACAGCTTGCCCATGCCGGCGTAGATGGAGATGAAGCCGAGGAAGACGCGCAGCGGGAGCAGCACGACGCCGAGGTTCATCCGGCGGCCGGGGTAGTAGGAGGCCTGTGCGCGCGAGTCGGACCCGGCGCGGCGGGAGTCGGGTCCGCCGGGCCCGGCGCCGGGCGGCTGCTCGTACGGCAGGTCCCGTACGGCGGCCAGCGGGCGCGTCTCGTCCTGGTCCCCGTGGCCCGCGTAGCCCCCGTAGCTGCGCTGGCCGATGACGGTCGGCGTGGCGAGGGTGTCGTCGGCGAGGTCGTGGGCGAGGTCGATGCGCGGGATGACCTGGGTGGCGCCGCCGTCGTACTCCTCGTGCCCGCGCCCGGCCTCCCGTACGGCCTGGAGCAGTCCGCCCATGGCCGCGGCGTCGCCGGCGTCGGACTTGCCGCTCCAGACGACCGGGGCGCGGCGCCGGGTGGCGCCCGCGGCGGCGACCACGGCGCCGCCGAGGACGGGGGCTCTCCCGGGGGCGTTCGCGGGCTTGGAACGCGCGCTCGGGCTCGGTGCGAGCCGCACGCGGAAGCTGGCGTGGTTGACGATGACCTGTGCGGGATCGCACGGCACCTTGACCATGCTCAGCGCGGGCTGGTCGTCGAACCCTGACGTTCTGGTGTCCACACTCATCTAACCGAGTGATCAGTGTTTAGGACACTGCCTTGACATCAGGGATCTGTCCGAGACCCGTCAAGATCAAGCCACCCCGCCCATAACGGGCGGGGTGACACGCTCACGGGTCACTTTCCGTGAGCCAAGTGGATCAAGCCGATCCCGTGGAGCGGACCGGATCCGACCCGTGGATCAGATGCGGCCGCGCTCGGCGCGGCGGCGGGCCGCCTCGTAGAGCACGACGCCGGCGGCCACACCGGCGTTGAGGGACTCGGCGCCGCCCGGCATCGGGATGCGGACGAGGTAGTCGCAGTTCTCGCCGACGAGACGGCCGAGGCCCTTGCCCTCGGAGCCGACGACGATGACGACCGGGCCGCCGAGCGCCTCCAGGTCCTGCACCTCGTGCGTGCCCTCGGCGGCGAGGCCGACGATGGCGATGCCGGCCTTCTTGTAGTCCTGGAGGGCGCGGGTCAGGTTGGTGACGCGGGAGACCGGGGTGCGGGCGGCGGTGCCGGCCGAGGTCTTCCAGGCACCGGCGGTCATGCCGGCGGCGCGGCGCTCGGGGATGACCACGCCGTGGCCGCCGAAGGCGGAGACGGAGCGGACGATGGCACCGAGGTTGCGCGGGTCGGTGACGCCGTCGAGGGCCACGATCAGCGGGTCGTCGCCGTTGTCGTAGGCCTCGGCGGTGAGGTCCTCGGGGTGCGCGTACTCGTACGGCGGGACCTGGAGGACCAAGCCCTGGTGGTTGAGCCCGTTGGTCATGCGGTCGAGCTCGGGGCGCGGGGCTTCCATCAGGTTGATGTTGCCGCGGTCGGCGGCGAGCTTGAGGGCCTCGCGGACCCGCTCGTCGTTGTCGATGAACTGCTGGACGTAGAGCGTGGTGGCCGGAACTCCGTCACGCAGCGCCTCGAAGACCGGGTTGCGGCCGACGACCATCTCGCTGGTGCCCTTGGGGCCGCCGCGGCGGGGGGCCGGGCGGCGCTTGGCGGCCTGGCGCGCCATGGCGTTGCTGATGCGGTTCGCCTTGTGCTTCTTGCGGTCCTCGGCCTTGGGCGTGGGGCCCTTGCCCTCCAGGCCCTTGCGCCGCTGGCCACCGCTGCCGACCGTCGCGCCCTTCTTGTTGGACGTGCGGCGGTTCCTGCGCTGGCTGTTCCCGGCCATGACTTCTACCTGTTTTCGTTGATGCTGCGATATGTACGTATGAAGAGTGTGCGGCCCGGAGCGCCGGGGAGCACACCAAGCTCAGCTGCCCGGGCTCAGCGGGGGCCGAGCGTCCAGCGCGGTCCGGTCGGGCTGTCCTCGATGACCAGCCCGGACTGCTGGAGCTGGTCGCGGATGGCGTCGGCGGTCGCCCAGTCCTTGCGGGCCCGGGCGGACTCGCGCTGGTCCAGGACGAGGCGGACGAGGGTGTCCACGGCGCCGTGGAGGTCCTCGCCGCGGTCCGCTTCGCCGGCCCAGTGGGGGTCGAGCGGGTCCAGGCCGAGGACGGCGAGCATGGCCCGCACCTCGGAGAGGCGCGCGATGGCCGCGTCCTTGTCGTCGGCGGCGAGCGCGCTGTTGCCCTGGCGGACGGTGGTGTGGACGATGGCGAGCGCCTGCGGGACCCCGAGGTCGTCGTCCATGGCCTCGGCGAAGGCCGGCGGCACCTCGGCGGCGGGCTCGACCGGCCCGCCGGCCTTCTCGATGACGCGCTGGTAGAAGCCCTCGATACGGGCGAAGGCGGACTCCGCCTCGCGCAGGGCCTCCTCGCTGTACTCGATCATCGACCGGTAGTGCGGGGTGCCGAGGTAGTAGCGCAGGACGATCGGGCGCCACTGCTTGACCATCTCGGAGACGAGGACCGAGTTCCCGAGGGACTTCGACATCTTCTCGCCGGACATGGTGACCCAGGCGTTGTGGACCCAGTAGTTCGCGAACTCGTCGCCGAAGGCCTTGGCCTGGGCGATCTCGTTCTCGTGGTGCGGGAAGATCAGGTCGAGCCCGCCGCCGTGGATGTCGAAGGCCTCGCCGAGGTACTTGTGCGCCATCGCGGAGCACTCCAGGTGCCAGCCGGGACGGCCGCGGCCCCACGGGGTCTCCCAGGAGGGCTCGCCGGGCTTGACGGACTTCCACATGGCGAAGTCGCGGGCGTCGCGCTTGCCGGTCTCGCCGGTGGACTCCGGCTGGCGGATGTTGTCGAGCTCCTGGCGGGACAGCGCGAGGTAGCCGGGGTACGACTTCACGTCGAAGTAGACGTTGCCCTCGGACTCGTAGGCGTGGCCGCGCTCGATGAGCCCGCGCATCATCTCGACCATCTCGGTGACGTGGCCGGTGGCGCGGGGCTCGTAGGTGGGCGGGAGGCAGCCGAGCGCGCTGTAGCCGTCGTTGAAGGCGCGCTCGTTCTCGTAGCCGATGGACCACCAGGGGCGGCGCTGCTCGGCGGACTTCGCGATGATCTTGTCGTCGATGTCCGTGACGTTGCGGATGAAGGTGACCTCGTAGCCCCGGTACTCGAACCAGCGGCGCATCATGTCGAAGTTGAGGCCCGACCGGATGTGCCCGATGTGCGGGGCGGCCTGCACCGTGGCGCCACAGAGGTAGATCGAGACACAGCCCGCGGTGAGCGGGGTGAAGTCGCGGATCTGCCGGGCGCTGGTGTCGTACAGGCGAATAGTCACGGCATCCAGGGTAGTGCGCCCGTAGCAGTGCCCCGCGACCCTTTGGGGACCCGGGGCACTGTTTGTTGCGGAAGAAGTGTCTCCGTACGTCTCCCTACGCGGGATTCGTCCGGTAGACGAGGGCCGTGGCGATGGCGGCGAGCCCTTCGGCGCGGCCGGTGAGGCCCAGGCCGTCGGTGGTGGTGCCGGAGACGGAGACGGGGGCGCCCGCGGCGGCGGCGAGCGCCTTCTGCGCCTCTTCGCGCCGCTTGCCGATCTTCGGGCGTACGCCGATCACCTGGATGGCGATGTTGCCGATCTCGAAGCCCTCGGCGCGGACGATACGGGCGGCCTCCGCCAGGAGGGTGACACCGGCGGCGCCGGACCACTCGGGGCGGGAGGTGCCGAAGTGCGCGCCGAGGTCGCCGACGCCGGCGGCGGAGAAGAGCGCGTCACAGGCGGCGTGCGCGGCGACGTCCCCGTCCGAGTGACCGGCGAGGCCGTCCTCCCCCTCCCACAGCAGCCCGGCGCACCACAGCTCGCGGCCGGTCTCGAAGGCGTGCACATCGGTGCCGATGCCGACGAGCGGGATCACGGGTCGGCTAGTAGACATCGGTGGCCCTCCTGCGGGCAAGTACGGCCTCGGCGAGGACCAGGTCGAGGGGGCGGGTGACCTTGAAGGCCTCTTCGTGGCCGGGGACGACCACGACGGTGACGCCGAGCCGCTCCACCATGCCGGCGTCGTCGGTGGCGCCCTCGCCGGCCACGGCGATCTCCGCGTGGGCGCGCAGGAGGGTGTCGAGGTCGAAGCCCTGGGGGGTCTGGACGGCGCGCAGCCGGGCCCGCTCGGGGGTGGCGACGACCGGCTCGGGCTCGCCGGGCCTGCCGGGCTCGACCTCCTTGACGGTGTCGGCCAGCGGCAGGGCGGGCACCACGGCGGGCGCGCCGCGGCGGACGGCCTCGACGACGGAGTCCACGGTGTCCACGGGGACGAGGGGGCGGGCCGCGTCGTGGATGAGTACGGAGGTGACGTCCGCGGGGAGGGCCTGCAGCCCGGCGCGTACGGACTCCTGGCGGGTCTCCCCGCCGGGGACGACCAGGATCTCGGTGCGGTCGGGCAGCGCGTGCTCGTTCAGGAGCAGGCGCACCTCGGCGGCTCCGTCGGAGGGCGCGACGACCACCACGAGGGAGACCGCGCGGGAGCGGGCCATCGCGCGGACGGCGTGGATGAGCATGGGGGTGCCGCCGATGGCCCGCAGGGCCTTGGGGGCGCCGGGGCCGAGGCGTACCCCGCGGCCGGCGGCCGGGATCACCGCGGCGGTCCGGTGGGGGCGCGTTTCGTCAGACATCAGTAGCTCCGAGCCAGGTTTGTGACTTCGGCCGACATGGGTATGGCCTGAAGGGTGCCGGGTGCGACGCCCTCGCCCCTTCCGTGACGACCGGTCGAGCAGGCTGCCCGGACCCGGCACGCCAGTGGGATGCATGGAGGAAAACAGACATGCCGCAGCGCCCGGCAACAGGCCTCTCGTGGAGGAGAGACCTTGTCATCGGGCACCGCGGCACAACTGTGTACACACTGTTTTGCTGAACTTCGGTACGGTGCCTTTCCGGGGCTTCGCCCCGGACCCCGCGAACCGAACGGAGACTCGCGTCAGGACGCGAGCACCTCGTCGAGGAGGGCCTCGGCCTTGTCCTCGTTCGTGTTCTCGGCGAGCGCGAGCTCGCTCACCAGGATCTGACGCGCCTTCGCGAGCATGCGCTTCTCGCCCGCGGAAAGCCCGCGCTCACGCTCACGACGCCACAGGTCACGCACCACTTCGGCGACCTTGATGACATCGCCAGAAGCGAGCTTCTCCAGATTTGCCTTGTAGCGCCGGGACCAGTTCGTCGGCTCTTCGGCATACGGTGCACGAAGCACCTCGAAGACCCGGTCCAGCCCGTCCTGGCCGACTACGTCGCGAACACCGACGAACTCCGCATTGTCCGCAGGCACACGAACCGTCAGGTCGCCCTGAGCGACCTTGAGCACCAAGTAGGTCTTGTCCACGCCTTTGATCTGACGAGTCTCAATGGCCTCGATCAGCGCGGCCCCGTGATGGGGATAGACCACGGTGTCGCCAACCTTGAACGTCATGTGACAGGTACCCCTTCCGTGGCTATCCAGGGTAACACGAGAACTGACTGTTATGAATGGCGTTTTCGCAGGTCAGAGCACATCTCAGGGCTTGACAACAGCAACGGGAACGTGCTGCGAAGGCCTTGCGGAAGGGGGTATTCGCAGGTCGGGGGCGCTGTACGGACCAGGCGAAAGGGCCACGCTACACCTGCCCGGCACCCCCGACAGTGTGACGTACGTCCCGTTTTGCCGGGTTCGGCGCCGGGAAACCGAACTACTCCGTTCGACTGGCGGGCGTCCGTACGGATCAGGTTCCGGCCCAATCGGGAATTGATCACGGAGCGGCGTTCGGGGGAATCCGGAAATTGATCACCGGAGGCGCGGCGGACGGAATGCGAGCGCCGCATGATCGGCGCGGCGAACGGCGCGCGGAATGCAAGATCGCGGGATGGCCCCGAGGGCGGCCGCCGCGCTGCGGAGGGTCGGGTGCGGGGGCAGGGCGGCGGCTCGGTAACCTAAGCGCGCTGACACACCCTTAGAGCGGCTTTACCTCGGCCGTTCCGAGTGCCCCCCGCCCGTTCCGTACGTCCAAGGAGTTGCCGCCGCCGTGAGCCGCAGCCTTCGACGCGGCGCCCTCGCCGCCACTGCCGTCGTGTTCTCGATCGCCTCGCTGGCCGCATGCGGTGCGGGCAACGACGCGCAGACCCTCCAGATCAAGCCGGACAACGCCGCCGTCACCAAGGGCGAGATCAAGATCCAGAACGCGCTGGTGATCACCCAGGGCGGCAAGGAGAAGAAGGGCCCGGCCGCCGTCTCGGCGACCGTCTTCAACTCCGGCACCAAGGCGCAGACCCTCGACGGCATCACCCTCGGTGGCGGCAAGGCCAAGGTCACCCTGAAGGCGGCCGAGGGCGCGGGCAAGATCACCGTGCCGGCCGGCGGCTCCGTCGTGCTGGGCGGCAAGGGCAACGCCTCCGCCGTGGTCGAGGGCGGCGCCGAGGCCGCCAAGGACGGCGACGTGCAGGACGTCGTCTTCCAGCTGAGCAGCACGGGCGACGTCGCGCTGCAGGCCTTCGTGGTCCCGGCCACCGGCATGTACGCGGGCTACGGCCCGACCGCGGCCCCGGCCGCCGGCGCCACCGCCTCCGGCAGCCCCGCGGCGACCCCGTCGGGCAGCCCGTCCGGCTCCCCCTCCGGCACCCCGTCGGGCGCCGCCACCGGCGCGGCCTCGGGCACCCCGTCCGGAAGCCCGTCGGGCAGCGCCTCGCACGCCGCGGGCCACTGACGCACGTACGCAAACGGGAAGGGCCCCGGCCGCACCAGCGGCCGGGGCCCTTCCCGTTTCGACGAACCTGCGAAGCGATCGCGGTTTACGGCTCGGGCCCCTCCCGCGTGCGCCCCTCGCACGGCGAGGCCCCGGGGGGCCTCACCGGCTTCGGGACGCTGCGCCGGCCTCCGACCGGCCGTGGGACCGCAGGCGGGCCGCAGGCCTACGGCTCGAACTTGTAGCCGAGGCCCCGGACCGTGACCAGGTAGCGCGGCGCACCCGGGTCGGGCTCGATCTTGGCGCGCAGGCGCTTGACGTGGACGTCGAGGGTCTTGGTGTCGCCGACGTAGTCGGCGCCCCAGACCCGGTCGATGAGCTGCATACGGGTCAGCACGCGGCCCGCGTTGCGCAGCAGCATCTCCAGCAGGTCGAACTCCTTCAGCGGGAGGTCCACCTTCCCTCCGGCGACGGTGACCACGTGGCGGTCGACGTCCATCCGTACGGGGCCCGCCTCCAGGGCGGCCGGGGTGACCTCCTCCGGCTCGCCGCGGCGGCGCAGGACCGCGCGGATGCGGGCGACCAGCTCCCGCGAGGAGAAGGGCTTGGTGACGTAGTCATCGGCTCCTATCTCCAGCCCGACGACCTTGTCGATCTCGCTGTCCTTGGCGGTCACCATGATCACGGGGACGTTGGAGCGGCCGCGCAGCTGCCGGCAGACCTCCGTGCCGGGCAGGCCGGGGAGCATCAGGTCGAGGAGGACGAGGTCGGCGCCGTTGCGCTCGAACTCGTCCAGTCCGTCGGGCCCCGTCGCGGCGATGGCGACTTCGAAGCCCTCCTTGCGGAGCATGTAGGACAGGGCGTCGCTGAATGATTCCTCATCCTCGACGACGAGCACTCGGGTCACGGAAGGACCTCCGGGGCAGGAATGGCTGGTGCAGTTTCAGGTTGGGTTACGGCGGGTGCGGGGGCCGTCGCCGGAGCCGGCGCGGCTGCTTCGGGGAGGCGCAGGGTGAATGTGGAGCCCTGACCCTCGGAGCTCCATACCGATACCTCCCCGCCGTGCGAGGCCGCCACGTGCTTCACGATCGCAAGGCCCAGGCCGGTGCCTCCCGTGGCGCGGGAGCGGGCCGGGTCCACGCGGTAGAAGCGCTCGAAGATGCGCTCGCGGTCCTTTTCCGGGATGCCGATGCCCTGGTCGGTCACGGCGATCTCGATCAAGTCTCCCCCAGGTGCCGCCACCCTGCGCCCGGCTATGCCGACGCGGGTGCGGGCGGGGCTGTAGTTGACGGCGTTCTCGACCAGATTTCCGAGGGCTGCGGCGAGCTGCCCGCGATTGCCCCATACCCGCAGGTCGGCGGTGCCGCCCGCGGCCATGGTGATCTGCTTGGAGGACGCCGTGTGGCGGCAGCGGTCTATGGCCTCCGCGACCAGCGTGTCCACGCGGACGGGCTCGGCGTCCTCCAGCGGGTCGTCGTTCTGGACCCGGGAGAGGTCGATGAGCTCCTGCACGAGGTTGATGAGCCGGGTGGACTCGATCTGCATGCGGCCCGCGAAGCGGCTGACCGCCTCGGGGTCGTCCGAGGCGTCCATGACGGCCTCGGACAGCAGGGAGATCGCGCCGACCGGGGTCTTCAGCTCGTGGGACACGTTGGCCACGAAGTCGCGGCGTACGGCCTCGATGCGGCGGGCCTCGGTGAGGTCCTCGACCAGGAGGAGCACCAGGCGGGAGCCGAGCGGGGCCACGCGCGCCGAGACGGCGAGGGCCTCGCCGCGGCCCGTGCCGCGCCGGGGCAGGTCCAGCTCGACCTGGCGTATCTCCCCGTCGCGGCGGGTGTCGCGGGCCATGTGGAGCATGGGCTCCACGGCGAGCTTGCCGCCGCGGACGAGCCCGAGGGCGTAGGCGGCGGAGCTGGCCTTGACGACCGCGTCGCCTTCGTCCAGCACCACCGCGGAGGAGCGGAGCACGGAGAGGACGGTGTCCACGCCGGGCGGGAGCACCGCATTGATGTCGGGGCGCATGGAGCTCCGGGTGGGGCGGGCTTGGTCGCGCTCGCTCCAGCGGAACGCCAGCATGGCGATTACACCGGTGCAAAGACCGGCAATCGCTGCAGCTGCGGCGACCGCCGCGTTCACGTCCATGCATCCAGGTTAAGCAGGCCCGACGACACTTCCACAGCCGTTCGGGTGGCACCTCGAACAGTCGTCGCCCAGAGTTCACTCTGGCGACGGGGTTGATTCACTTGTGGTGTCGAAGTCGGACGCGTTTGCGGCTCACCGTGTCAACGTGGGGCCGATGGCCGCCCCGGCCCGCCCCCGGGCAGTACCGCAGTAGTAGGTCGAGAGAGGGACACGAGACATGCGCGACGCGTACCACGAGGAACTGGACTCGATCGGAGAAGGCCTGGTCGAGATGGCCCGGCTCGTCGGTTCCGCGATCGGGCGGGCCACCACGTCCATGCTCGACGCCGACCTGAAGCTCGCCGAGAGCGTCATCGCCGCCGACCAGAAGGTCGACGACCTCCAGCACGACCTGGAGGCCCGCGCCATCGCCCTGCTGGCCCGCCAGCAGCCGGTCGCCACCGACCTGCGCATCGTGGTCACCTCGCTGCGCATGAGCGCCGACCTGGAGCGCAGCGGCGACCTGGCCCAGCACGTGGCGAAGCTCGCCCGGCTGCGCTTCCCGGACACGGCGGTCCCGCGGGACCTGCACGCCACGATCCTGGAGATGGGGCAGCTGGCGCAGCGCCTGATGGCGAAGGCCGCCGAGGTCATCATCACCAAGGACGTCGACCTGGCGCTCCAGCTGGAGCAGGACGACGACGAGATGGACCAGCTGCACCGCACGCTGTTCCAGCACCTGATGGACGACCGCTGGAAGCACGGCATCGAGACGGCGGTCGACGTGACGCTGCTGGGCCGCTACTACGAGCGCTTCGCGGACCACGCGGTGTCGGTCGCCAAGCGCGTGGTCTACCTGGTGACGGGCGAGCACGCGGACGAGCTCCAGCAGCCGACCCAGGTCGAGGGCGTCTGACCCCTGCGGGTCCGAGCCCCAATGCGCCGTTGACGCGCCGGTGCCACTGGGCATGAATGAGGCGAAGGCAAGTACGACTCCCTGTACGCCGCCTGCGAGGAGGAACCATGCCCGATTCCCCCGTCCCCATCACCCCGGAGCAGGAGCAGCCGCCGAGGCCGGAGCCCCTCCGCCTCCCGCTGCTCGCAGCCTGCGGCTGCGGCTCGGGCTGCGGCTGCGGCTGCCAGTCCGGCGCCCCCTGCCAGTGCGGCGGCTGACCCCGCCCGCACCGGCTCGACGCACGCGCGCAAGGGCCCCGGCCCGGGACATCCCATCCCGGACCGGGGCCTTCGCGTTCCCGCGGTCTACTTCTTCTTCCAACTCTTGAGCAGATCGCGCTCTTCCGGTATGACGCACAGGGCGTCGCCGACGTAGCTGTCCCGCCAGACGTAACCCGGCTTGCACGTGAGCGGCCCCCAGGCACCGCCGCCGGGCTGGCGGTTGGGGCCCTGGCGACCCTCGGCTTCACGCTGATCGGGGTAGACGCACAGAGCATCCCCCTCGAAGGAGTCACGCCAGACGAAGCCCGGCTTGCACCGGTTGGTCCCGGGCGCGCGGTTGGGGTTCAGTTCTGCCTCCAGATCACGCTCCGCCACCGAAACGCACGCGTCGTCGCCCTCGAAACTGTCACGCCAGACGTAGCCCGGCTTGCACGTGTTGCTCCCGGGCTCGTGGTTGGAATCGTCGGCGCGGACGCTCGCGACCGGGGACCGGGGCGGGGGCCCGGTCGCCGCGGAGGCCGGGAGCGCGACGGCTCCGGAGACGAACGCGGCCGAGGTGAGGGCCATCCCGAGGCGCAGGATCCGCCGCTTGGACCGGGCGTGAACGTCGTAGGACATGAGTGCTCTCCTTCTGGGTGTGCGGCCGACGGAAGGGGCCGCCGATTTCCTGTCACCAGTAGGCGTGACGGCGGCATCCCCGTCATGCCACCGGAAGACGTGACTTGACGCAGCACGACAAAGCCCCCTACCGGCAGGGGAACCGCAGGTAGGGGGCCACTTCGGGCAAGGATCACAGCCCCGGTATGCCCTTGAGGTGAGGGCCGTTGTCGATCAGACGGCCCTGGCTGTTGCCGTTGCTCTTGCCCTGGCTCTGGCTCTTGTACTTGGCCGCAGCGCGCTCTTCCGGCGTGACGCACAGGCCGTCGCCGTCGAAGCTGTCGCGCCAGACATAGCCCGGCATGCACGTGAGCGGCCCATAGGCGCCGCCGCCGGGCTGGCGGTTGGGGTTCTGGGCCTTGACCCTGTCGTGCTCTCCCGGCGTGACGCACAGGCTGTCCCCCTCGTAGCTGTCACGCCAGACGTAGCCCGGCTTGCACGTCAGCAGCCCGTAGACCCCGCCGCCGCGCTGGCGATGGGGGTCCTTGGAGCCGAAGCCCGTGACCGCGGAATGGTGGGGACTCGCGGTCGCCGCGGACGCCGGCAACGCGATGGCCCCGGAGATGAAGGCCGCCGAGGTGAGGGCCATCCCGACGCGCAGGACGCGCCGCTTGGACCGGGAGGGGGCCGGGGTGTGAAGGTCGTGGGTCATGACTGCTCCTTGAAGGTGTGCGGCCCGACGGCGGACACCGCCGGACCTGTGCCTGTCTGACACCTCCAGTACGGAGGAGGGCGACGCCCCCGTCATGCCACTGAAAGACGTGGCTTGACAGGGGCGTCGCCGTCGAGGCCGTCCCGCCGGGCTCAGCCCGGCTTGCACTGGTTGCGGCCCGGCCGGCGGTCGGGGTTCACGGTGTCTTCCAGGACTGCCGCTCCTCCGGCGTGACGCAGTAGCCGTCGCCATCCCACATGTCACGCCAGACGTAGCCCGGCTTGCAGTGGTTGCTGCCCGGCAGGCGATGCGGGTTCACGGCTTGCGCCTCATCGCGTTCCGCCGTCGTGACACACACGCCGTCGCCCTCGAAACCGTCACGCCAGACGTAGCCCGGCTTGCAGTGGTTGCTGCCCGGCTGGCGATTCGGGTTCTCGGCATGCGCCTTGTCGCGCTCCGCCGGCGTGACGCACAGGCCGTCGCCCTCGTAGCTGTCGCGCCAGACGTAGCCCGACTTGCACAGGTTGCTCCCGGGCTGGCGGTTGGGGTCGTCGGCGCTGCTGCTCGTGACCCGGGAATGGTGGGGAGTCGTGGCCGCCGCGGACGCCGGCAACGCGATGGCCCCGGAGATGAAGGCGGCCGAGGTGAGGGCCATCCCTACGCGCAGGGCGCGCCGCTTGGACCGGGAGGGGGCCGGGGTGTGAAGGTCGTGGGTCATGACTGCTCCTTGAAGGTGTGCGGCCCGACGGCGGACACCGCCGGACCTGTGTCTGTCTGGCCCTCAAGTACGCGGGAAGACGACCTCCCCGTCAGGCCACGGAAACACGTGACTTGACGGGGCCCCCGACAGGAAAAAGCCCCCTACCCGGCGGGGAAACCGCAGGTAGGGGGCTGCTTCGTACAGGGGTGTTACTTCTTCTTGCCCTGGTTCTTGACGGCCTCGATGGCGGCCGCGGCGGCGTCCGGGTCGAGGTAGGTGCCGCCCGGGTTGAGCGGCTTGAAGTCGGCGTCCAGCTCGTAGGAGAGCGGGATGCCGGTCGGGATGTTCAGGCCCGCGATGTCGGCGTCGGAGATGCCGTCCAGGTGCTTGACCAGGGCGCGGAGGCTGTTGCCGTGCGCGGCGACCAGGACGGTGTGGCCGTCGAGGAGGTCCGGGACGATCGAGTCGTACCAGTACGGGAGCATGCGGACGACGACGTCCTTGAGGCACTCCGTGCGCGGGCGCAGCTCCGGCGGGATCGACGCGTAGCGCGGGTCCTCGGACTGCGAGAACTCCGTACCGTCCTCGAGGGCCGGCGGCGGGGTGTCGTACGAGCGGCGCCACAGCATGAACTGCTCCTCGCCGAACTCGGCGAGGGTCTGGGCCTTGTCCTTGCCCTGGAGGGCGCCGTAGTGGCGCTCGTTCAGGCGCCAGGAGCGGTGGACCGGGATCCAGTGGCGGTCGGCGGCCTCGAGCGCCATCTGCGCGGTGCGGATCGCGCGCTTCTGGAGCGAGGTGTGCACGACGTCGGGGAGCAGGCCGGCGTCCTTGAGCAGCTCACCGCCGCGGACCGCCTCCTTCTCGCCCTTCTCGTTGAGGTTGACGTCCACCCAGCCGGTGAACAGGTTCTTCGCGTTCCACTCGCTCTCGCCGTGACGGAGGAGGATCAGCTTGTACGGTGCGTCGGCCATGCGTACGAGCCTAATGGACGCTCCGGACCGCTCGCGCGCGGTGTACACCCCGGCCGATTGACGGCGCACGTCAATTCAGTGGCGCTGGAAGGCCGTCGCTCGTAATGTGCGGGAAGCCAGAGAGACACTTACGCTCCCGGGGGGATTCCTTATGTCCGTTGCCAGTCTGAGACGGGCCGCCCGGGAGAGCGTGTCGGGGCTGCCGCGCGAGTTCTGGTGGCTGTGGACGAGCACGCTCGTCAACCGGCTCGGGGCCTTCGTCGCCACATTCATGACCTTGTACCTGACGGTGGACCGGGGCTACTCGGCCTCCTTCGCGGGACTTGTGGTCGCCCTCCACGGGCTCGGCGGAGTGATCTCCTCGCTGATCGCCGGGGTGATGACCGACCGGCTCGGGCGCCGGCCCACGCTGATGGCCGCGCAGGCCTCGACCGCCTTCTCCGTCGCGCTGCTGGGCTTCATGGAGCACCCGGCGGCGATCGCGGCGGTCGCGCTGCTGGTCGGCATGACCTCCAACGCCTCGCGGCCCGCGGTGCAGGCGATGATGGCGGACATCGTCCGCCCCGAGGACCGGGTCCGGGCCTTCGCGCTCAACTACTGGGCGATCAACCTCGGCTTCGCCATCTCGGCGACGGTCGCCGGGTTCGTGGCCGAGTACAGCTACCTGGCCGGCTTCCTGGGCGAGGCCGCGCTGACGCTGGTCTGCGCGGTGCTCGTGTACATGAAGCTGCCCGAGTCCCGGCCCGAGAAGGGCGACGCGGCGCAGCGGGCCGCCGAGGCGGAGGTCAGCCTGGGCACGGTGCTGCGCGACGGGCGGTACATGGGTGTGGTCGGGCTGTCGTTCCTGATCTCGCTGATCTTCATGCAGGGGTCGTTCGGGCTCCCGCTGGCGATGGGCACGGCGGGCTTCTCCACCGGCGACTACGGCCTGGTCATCGCGGTGAACGGGGTCCTGATCGTGCTGCTCCAGATCCCGGTCACCCGGTTCATCGAGCACCGCGACCCGCAGAAGCTGCTGGTGATCTCGGCGCTGCTGGCCGGGTACGGGTTCGGGCTCACGGCCTTCGGCGGCTCGATCGGGGTGCTCGCCCTGACCGTCTGCGTCTGGACCCTGGCCGAGATCATCAACTCGCCGACCCAGATGGGCCTGGTCGCCCGCCTCTCCCCGCTGCACGGGCGCGGCCGCTACCAGGGCATGTACACGATGTCGTGGGCGGTGGCCTCCTTGGTGGCCCCGCTGCTGGCGGGCGCGGTGATCGACCGGTTCGGCGCGGGCTGGCTGTGGGGCACGACTGCCCTCCTGGGCACGGTCGCGGGGGTCGGCTACTGGCTCCTGATGCGGAACCTCCCGGAGGGCGAGCCCGAGGTCCCGGGCCCGGACCGGGCCCCGAAGGCCGCCCCGGCCGCGGACCGGGCCCCGGAGACCGCCCCGGCCGCCACCCCGGCGCCCACCCCCCTCCCGGCCGCTGCCGAGGCCTAGCCCTTCACTCCCGGTGGGGGCGCGGCAACTTCAGCCTCGCCGGCGTTTGAGGCGCGGGGTCTGGGGGGGGGGCCCAGCGGCGGGGCGGCCCCCCGCGGGGCGGGGGCCCCGGGGGCGCCGGGGGGGC